>JAOZUO010000076.1:30638-33185 GCA_029938605.1 Deltaproteobacteria bacterium
CCCTGCGCCCAAGGACCCTGCGCCCCAAGACCCTGCGCCCAAGGACCCTGCGCCCCAAGACCCTGCGCCCAAGGACCCTTAATGGGGTAACCGCCCGCAGCGGTGATCCGTGGGGCGGTAGCTCGCTCCTTGGTCTTTTGCCGGCGGGGGGCCTTGGCGACCTGAACTGACCACCATATTCTTGGACGGACGCCTATTTTTTGCGGGGCGCCTTGAGGTCTACCGCGTTTACGGGGAAGTCCTTGGGCAGGCGCACCTCCTGGCCGGGCTCGTTCTCCACCTGCACATCGAAGTAGGCCTTTTCCACCCGGTCACCGTTCCAGCGCACCAGTGGCCGCAGTCCCGTGATGTCCAGACGGACCAGCCCTCTGGCGTTGGTTCGCCCCAGATCTTTTTGGCCCGTGCGGGTGCCGAGTCTTACGTGGCGTCCCACCGCCGGGGCGACGTTGCAGGGGACCTCCACCTTGCTCTTGACCCGCCGTCGCAGGCCCATCTTCTTGTAGAAGGTGCCCGCGCGCATGCGGTAGTACACGCCGGCGCCAACGATGGCCAGGCCGGGTACCAGAAACATCAGCGTGCCCACCAGGTAGTGTTTGGTGGCCTCGGACTTCTGGCTGGCCAGGGAACCGAGCACCCAGAAGGGCGTGCTCACCGCGGTGGTGATCCCCCCCAGCCCCACGAAATACAACCAGGTGGGTGCGGTGACCTTGACCTTGGCGGTCTCCTCGGCCACCTCGATGCTCTGTTGCTCACATAGCGGGGTCTCCATGATCCTGACGGCCCAGCCCTGCCCGTCCCGGAAGATCCCCGCGAGGAACGCCTTTTCGCCGGTGGGCTTCTTTTGCACCTCACTGCGTACGTGCTTGTACTCAAAGGTCGTATACACGCGAAGGTTCGCGCATCCGGACACCCCGAGGGCGCCCAGGAGCCCGAGGATAAGCAAGGGGTACCGCGTCATCATGGCAGGGAGTGTAGGTCCACCCCGGATCATTCGCAAGGATGCCGGGCCCCTGGGTTCGCTTGCCAAAGAGCGTTGATGAGCTACCCTGTCGTCCATGGGTCAGGACGCTCGGATGAGGCACAAGGGAAGCGGTCGCGTTTGGGTTGGCGGGGTGATTGTGTGCCTGGTTGTGTCTCATCCCCTGCCTTCGCTTCTGTCCTACCTCCAAGTGGAGAGTCGCGGGTTGCTCGGCGTGGGCGCCATGTCGTCGGCGCGGGCCGCTCCGAGCAGCAAAAAGCGGTTTCACCGGATCTTCTCCTCCCGTCGGCGCGCGAGGTTCTGGATCAAGCGTTGTCGATCCGACAAGGGACGCGCGCTGGTTCGGGCCGATACGCTCCAGACGATCCGGGGTGGGCCCATCTCCTTTTTCGAGGCCATGGCCCAAAGTCCCCTGCATCGGTTGTCGCTTCGGTCGGACAAGCGTCTGGGACAGTTTCTGGGAGCCGCGCGCAAGATGAAAAGGGGTGTGGGCAGGCGCGAGAGGCTCGGCGAGCTCTGCTACGCCCGGGCCATGCACCACCAGCGATCAGCGCGGCGTGCCCGGGACTCCATTCGGCGGGCGAAGGCGCTGGGGAAAGGTAGCCCGAAATCCCTCGTAGCCCAGCGGTCCCGTGACCTGGCCCTCGCCCGTGTGTGGCTTGAAAAGGGGCTGGGACACTACCGGTCCATCGTGGCCATGGGCCACTCCAGCCTCAAGCGCCAGGCTGAGCCGCTGTTTAGGGTGGCGTCCCTGTCCATGAAGCTGGCCACGCACCCGGCCAATCGACGTCTGGTGAAAAAGCGTCTCCAGTACGCGAAGCTGGTGCTCGCCAGTCTGAGCGGACTGGTGCGCCACCATCCGACCTCGCGGTTCATCGAGCTGGGCCTGTTGGCCAAGGGCGCCATGTACTATCATCTGGGCCAGTACTCCGAGGCCATCGGGGTGCTGCGTCAGGTGCGGAAGTGGTACTCTCGCCAGGCCCCCTACGCCATGTATCTTCTGGGGTGGAGCCTGTACAAAGCCGGACGCTTCGGGAAGGCCCGTATCCACCTTCGGGCCGCCGCACGCTCGAGTCGAAGCAGCAAGACGATGGTGCGAACCGCTCGGCAAGACCTCGTGCTCGTCACCAGCCATCTCTCCAATCCCGGCCGGGCCTACAACTACTTTCGTTCCACCGTCAAGGGGCGCGACAAGAGGGCGGCGCGGCGCATGTTCCACCGTTTGGCTCGGGTGTTGGTGGCGCGCGGTCAACGCAAGCGGGCCATACGGCTCTACCGGTCGTTCCTCAGGCGTTGGCCGAAGTCCAAAGATGCGTGCGTGTGGGTGCGTACTCTGCAGAGTCTGGTGAAGGGCTCGCGGTAGGACGTGACTGCGGTGGCCCTAAGGACCCTACGGCGTCTACGGCGTCTACGGCCGTGAGGCTACGGGAACCCGTTGCCACAGGCGGGGTCGAGGAAGCACGCCCAGTCGTCGCAATCCGTTTGCCCGTTGCCATCGTTGTCGATGGAGTCTGTGCAATCCGTTTCGCCGCCCAGGCTGAGGCAGGCGGGGTCGATCATGCACATCA
>JAOZUO010000076.1:33285-36233 GCA_029938605.1 Deltaproteobacteria bacterium
GTGCAATCCGTTTCGCCGCCCAGGCTGAGGCAGGCGGGGTCGATCATGCACATCAGATCGTCGCAGTCCACCTGGCCGTTGCCGTCGTCGTCGATGCCGTTGGTGCAGTCCTCGGTGCCGCCGAAGCTGCAGCTTGGGTCCAGGAAGCACATCATGTCAGCGCAGTCCACCTGGCCGTTGCCGTCGTCGTCGATACCGTTGGTGCAGTCCTCGGTGGCGCCCATGCCGCAGGCGGGGTCGATCATGCACATCATGTCGTCGCAGTCCACCAGGCCGTTGCCGTCGTCGTCGATGCCGTTGGTGCAGTCCTCGGTGCCGCCGGTGGTGCAGGCCGGATCGCTCATGCAGGCTGGGTCGAGGCAGTCGACCATGCCGTTGCCGTCGTCGTCCACTCCGTTGGTGCAGTTCTCCGCTCCCGTGTTGCAGGCGGGGTTGGCGGCGCAGTCACTGTCGAGGCAGTCCACCATGCCGTCGCCGTCGTCATCTATGCTGTTGTTGCAGATCTCGCCGCCAGCGTTGCAGGCCGGATCGAAGGAGCAGTCCGGGTCGTCACAGTCGGTGAACCCGTCGCCGTCATCGTCCGCGTCGTTGTCGCAGACTTCACTGGCCGTGATACAGGCCGGGTGGCCGGAGCAGTCCGGGTCGTCGCAGTCGGTGAACCCGTCGCTGTCGTCATCCAGGGAGTTGGTGCAGATCTCCTGCGTGGAGCTGCAGTACGGGTGCGCCGCGCAGTCGTCGTCTTCACAGTCGACGAGGCCGTCGTTGTCGTCGTCGCCGTGGTTGTTACACACCTCGACGCCCGCGCACACCGTCGCCTCGTGGCAGTCTTCCACGTCGTAGCAGTCGATGAGGCCATCTGCATCGTCGTCGGTGGAGTTGTCACAAACCTCGGTGGGCTGCATGCACTGGGACGAGCCGGAGCAGTCCTGGTCGTCGCAATCGATGTGCCCGTCACCGTCATTGTCGAGGCCGTCGTAACAGATCTCATCCCCACCGCTGTCGTCTCCACATCCCGATCCCACCGCGCAGATCAGGGCCACGCTGCCCAATACGCCCACAAAAAACCTGGGTAACCTCATTTTGACTCACTCCATATCAATAACGTTCATGACAATTCTTGTCGTTGCCGACCATAAGGATCAGTTGCAGGCGCCGACGTCGCCGCTCCAGATTGAGGGAAGCACGTCGGAGCAGGTTCCGGTGGTACAGGCCGTGACGTTGCCGGACCGCGACCAGAGTTGGCAGATCTGGTGGCACTTGTACCCTCCAGCTATGAACGGAAGGCATACTCCCGAGTAGTGATCCCCGTTAGGATGGCAGAAATCATACACGTTAGCACCGGTGCAACCATGACCGATAGCGGCCGCGTTCACGTCCTCGGCGGTGCCACAGTATCCACCAAGATGGCAGGTGTCTCCGCTGTCGCAGGTGGGCGTGCCGAAGAAGTCACACTCCTGGTAACATTGGGATCCACGGCAGACTCCACCCACCGCGCAACCGGTGGTGGTGGCGCTCGAGATGCAGGCGTCACCGATGGTCGCAGTGCCAGGATGCTTGCAGTAGCCTTCGCCTTGGTTGTAGGTCGTGTTGGAACACTCCATGCCAGTGGCACAGAGGGTGTCATAGGGATCACACATGTCGTAGCAGGCGCCGAGTCCGGTTCCGGGCTCCTGCTCAACACAGCAGGGGTCAGTGCCCGTGCAGCCCGTGCCGCAGGAGCTCACGTCGTAGGTGCACTGGCTGGCCTGGCAGGTCTCGGACGCCACGTCGCAAACAAAGCTGTTCACATCGCCGCAGTCCGTGGGATCACCACAGACGGTGACGATGCAATCTGACTCACAGCCGTCGCCATCGGTTTGATTTCCGTCGTCGCACCCCTCGCCCCCCTGCAGGACACCGTCGCCGCATACCTCCGCGACACAGGAGGCTGTGCAGCCGTCGCCGTCGGTCAGGTTCGTGTCGTCACATTCTTCTTGCCCGGCCCAAAGGACACCGTCGCCGCAGACTGCATCTTGACAGGTGCCGCCCACGCCGTCGGGGCAGCTGTCGGTGTTGTCGTTGTTCCCGTCGTCGCATTCTTCGCCCGTTTCCACGACGCCGTTGCCGCACCCCTCTACCACGCAGGTGGAACTGCAGCCGTCGTCAGAAATTCTATTTCCGTCGTCGCAGCCTTCTTGCCCGGTATGTACGAAGCCGTCGCCGCAAGCGGCGCTCAGACAGGTACCACCCACACCGTCTGGACAGGCGTCGTTGTTGCTATTGTTCCCGTCATCACATTGCTCACCGGCATCCAGCACGCCGTTGCCACACTCTTCACTCTGACAGGTGGCCGAGCAGCCATCGCCGCCGTCGGTGTTTCCGTCGTCGCACTGCTCTTGAGCCTCGAGCGTGCCATCGCCGCACACCGAGCCATCGGAACCATCGTTCTCGGAACAACCAGCGTGACCTATGCCCAGCGCAACGACAAGCAGCGTCGCCGACAAACTACATCGAACATTCATGATTCTTACTCCAATAAGGGATCATCGCTGTTGTAACACAATTAGTGTTTCGGGCCGACGCGAACGATCGCTGAGGGGAGCGTGCGACCTGCGTCGTAGGGCCATGTAGGATAAATTTTGCGACATGACCGGGATACAGAGGTCGTCACTCTCACGCCCCCGATCGCGACATATCCGGGGTACCTTACGCTCAGGCACCCCAAAGTTGTCGCTTTCACGCCCCCGATCGCGACATATCCGGGGTACCTGACGCTCAGGTACCCTGAAGTTGTCACTCTTTCGGCTTAAATCGCGACATATCCGGGGTACCTTACGCTCAGGTACCCTGAAGTTGTCACTCTCATCCCGGTGCTTCGGTAAGTCGGCTATGCGGCGAGTGCCTTGGCCGCGGAGCCGACCTCGCTCAGGTATGGCGGCGCGAAGGTTGAGCATGTTCTCCGCGCGGTC
>JAOZUO010000219.1 GCA_029938605.1 Deltaproteobacteria bacterium
CCCCTGGATCCGCAAGCGATACGTGGGCATCCGGTGCGGCAAAGACGCGCCGCCGTTGCCCGGAAAGTAGCGAGAGGATCTACGGCTGCGTTTTGCCAGCGCTGGCCGAGAAAGCAGCGTGGCCTACGAGTGCGCCGCCCCGGCCACTGTCTCGACGATTATGATGTATAGATCTTCCTCGATCTGTTTGGTGGTCGCCGTGGCGACGACCGCCGCAGCGTCTGGGTCCTCCCGACAGGTCTGGATCCGCGCCTCGGCTTCCTTAGGGGCCGCGAATGGACAACTCAGTCGCCCTTGCCGTCGATTCATCCCGCTGGGCGTCGTCGCTCGTCGGTTGCATAGGCACCGCTATACGCCCTCCTCGCTCCTTGCCCAGCGGGCGCCTCGACGGCCATCATCGATCGAGTTGTTCATTCGCGGCCCCTTACTGCAGCGTCAGGATCTCGAGTAGGCGATTCAGGGCCGCACGCATGCGCAGCTCCAAGCCTGCGAATTCGTCGACTGAGAGCAGCCCTGCCAACTCCTCCTGCAGCGCTACGTCGCTAAGCGAGTCGGTGGCGTGGGTCAGGGCGTCAAGGAACTCGCTCAAGCTCATTTCACGCCGGCGACGGAGTGCAGGGAGCCGCGAGCGAAAGGTGGCCAGCCGCTCACGGAGCACCGGAAGATTGGGCGAGGCTCCGACCCGCGCTTGCAGGAAGTAGGTGTCATAAAGATCGCGCAACAGGCGCCTTTCGTTCCAGGCGGCTAGCTTGTGGGCCAGCGCCAGGTCGGGCGCCATGATGCGTACGATTTGGGAGGGGATCCCCTGCGGCTCGGCCAGCGCCGCAGTGGCCATTGGGACGGAGTCGCAGTCGTGGGCCACTGCGATCTCGACCTGGACGCCGACTCCGTCCAGGCGGACATCGGCGCGGATCATTTTCGAGTGGATGCGCATCGACACAGAGGCCCCATCGAGCTCTGAAAGGAGGCCTTCGACGACGGGTAGGGCTTCGTGCTTGGAGCCGAAAGGTGCGAGCACGAGATCCACGTCGTTGGTGTGTCGCGGACTGTCGAGCAGCCGCAGGCTCATCCCCCCCTTGAGGATGAAGCGTTGCTCAAAGGCCTCGCCGAAGCGATGGATGACCCAGAGCAGCAGCCCCTCGCGGGTCGCGGGCCTCAGTGGCTGGGTTGGTTTGAGCCTACTCGGACTCATCGAGCACTCCTTGGACAAAGGAAACGAATTTGGGATTCCGGTAGACGCCTAGATAGTCGGTCAGCCGCTGTCGGTTCAGGGCGGACAAGTTAAGGTCCGAGTAGACGTCGAAGCGGTAGCGCCTTCCACGTAGGTGGAAATACAGCGTGTCGAGGAAAGCCTTCTCAGGTGTGGCCCAGCGGACACCAGCTTCGGTGTCAAAGCCGAACAGGAGGTGTTCGGCGACGCCGAGGTGCGAAATGGTGTAACCCAGCCCTTCGTATCTCCGACTTCTGCCGCGCTTGATAGCGGAGATTTTGCGCTCAGCAGTTGTTCCCACGATGAGTTGCTTTGCCAGTGCCGCGCCGAGGCTAATGTAGGAGTCGGGCCCCAGGCGCTGGCTCAGGGTCGCCAAATCGAAGGATGCCGGCAGGACGTACCAACCCCGTACGAAGCGCTTGAGCACATCTTGATCCTGCAGCGCGCGGACGCGTCGAACGAATGCCGACGGATGCTTTTCTCCAAGGAGCGTTTGCAAGTCTCCTTTGGAAAACACCCCGCGCTGAGCAGGGCCCATCGCCTCGATCGCGCGTATGTCTTTGGCGAGTTTCATGACGACATAAAAAATACATTTATGTATCTTTTGTGTCAACATGTAAATGATGCCAATCCTGGCAACCCAACCAGCCAAGAGGCTCCGGTTCTCTCCGAGTAGAAAACATCTGCCCGCGACAAGGGTGCCAAACCTCTAGACGTATACCGACACGGCGATGCAATCGGCGTGGCGCAGAGCTTTGTTTTTCCGCCGCGCTTCAGGTACCGCAGGTAGCGAGAGGATCTACGGCTTGGGCCTGAGCACGGCCAGGAGCTTCTTGCGCATCCGACGAGCTCGCTCGGGGTGACGACTCGCCAGGTTCCTCGTCTCGTGGGGATCGACTACGAGATCGTACAGCTCATCCACAATGCGGCGCAGCGGACCGCGCCCGCCCCGATCCCGGTAGTGTTTTGCCCCGCCGTACCGGTAGATGTACTTCCACCTCCCAAGACGCAACGCCATCTGCTCCCGTGTCTCGGAGATGATGGGATGGGGAGGCAGACGCGTACCGGCGAGCAAGTGCGTCTTCAAGCTGCGCCCCATGGCGCCCTTCATGGGCGGTAGTCCGGCCAGATCGAGCAGGGTCGGCGCCAGATCCAGTTGGCTCATGGGGTCGCTGATCCGGCGTCGGGGTGGAATCACACCCGGGGCCGTGATCACCAGTGGTACGTGCAACACCTCCTGGTAGAGGGATCGACCATGCTTATGGCGCGTGCGGTAGTTGGACCTGTAGACGTGGTCGTGGGCCGAACTGAAGACCTCGCCGTGATCAGCAGTGACCACCACCACCGTCTGACCATCCAGCGAAAGCCGCTTGAGCTCCTCGAAGACTGCCGCCAGGTTGTCGTCCACCCAGCGGGCGGCGGCCAGGTACTTCTCGAACACCCGGTTGTGGGGCGCACCGTGCGCTCTGGCCCCACGCACACGATACCCTTTCGGCGCCAGGTAGGGCAGGTGCGGCCCGTCGTAGTGTAGGTAGAGAAAAAATGGTTGGTTCTGGTGCGCTCGCAGGAATCGGAGCGCGCCCCGGGTCACCGCCGGAGTGTCGAGCAGGTAGTTCCGGATGTCGGTGACGCGGTCGTAGCTGCGGTCAAAGCCGATGCGGGTGAAGCCCGGTAAATAGAAGTTGTTGCCGATGGCCTCGGTCCAGTAACCCTGCCGGCGCAGGTGGCGGGTCAACAGTCGCGGCCACCGCCGATAGAGCTTCCGACGGTGGTATTTCGGAAACGGGGAGGCGCGTGCCAGGTACCGGCTGAGCCGACTTACGTGCTCGCTGGTGAACATGGACACCATGGACGGTCGCGTCCAGCTCGCCAGGGCCGTGGCCTGGGTGAATACCGCGCCCGTCGCGGCCAGCCTGTCAATGGTGGGCGTCACCGGATACCGCCCGCCCGTGCACTGCACAGCGTCGGCACGCAGGGTGTCGATGAGCACGAATACGATGTTCCTACCGGGCGCCGCGGCTCCGCCACGCCAGATCGTCGGGTTGGACCAGAAGGCAGAGGCGCCTTTAGGGCCGGTGGTCCGCAGGGTCAGGCGCACCTCCCGACCCACAAAGGGGCCGAGATCCACGCGGTGGTCGCGCCACTGGTGACGCTGCGCACGTTGGACCCCGACGCGGTGCAATCGCTGCTCATTTTTGCCACGCTCGGAGACCAGCACCTCGAAGAAGACATCATCGCGTGGGCCGTTCGCCGCCACACCCGTGCCCACCTGCAGCACACCACCGACGGGTACGCGCACCTTGAACGTGAAAGAGGCGGGCACTGGCGCGAACAAGCTCAGGCGCATCTCGTTTACGCCTCGGGTCTTGTTCCACACCCTGTCTCTGCTGTATTGGATTCGCCGCCGCGGGTTTGACTGCGCCCGGGCGCGCCCGCTCCGGGTCCGCTCCTGCAGTCGGCCCTGAGTGCTCGAGGTCGGCGCGGCGGCGGCGGCATAGCCACGTACGTCCCAGGTCGCGAAGCTCATCTGCACCCGCAGCGGCCGCAGCGCCGGGGCCAGGTCGGACCAGGGATCCACATAGTGGCGCCAGTGACCGGGGCCGCTTTTCGGCTGCCTCAGGGCCCGGTACGCGACCGCCAGGTTCGGGTGACGCCGCTGGGCCCGGGCCAGCTGATCCAGGAGTCGGATTGCCGGCACCTCTGTCCCGCCGTTCTTGAGCGGAGCGGCGGGTTTCTTCGCCACCAGCGAACTGTCTTTTCGGGGTGCGGAGTGCACCGGGGCTTTTCGGGGTGCGGAGTGCACCGGGGCCGGCCGGGGCGGGCGGATTTCGGACAGCTGCTCTGCCTGGAACAGCAGCAAGATCGCGCCAGATACATTCACTCCAGCGAGGATCATCAGAGCAATTCGGATGGCCGGCACCGTCTGTGTCCTTGAAAAGAGGTTGTGCCCAAAGAGGTTGCGCCAATAGTGTATTCTTGGCCGAAGCTAGTCGCAACTTCTGCAACGGACAAGCTGGACTCCGAACGTCCGGCGCCACCTGGCCGAGTGATTGGTGGTTCTGGCCGAGAGTGCTACGATTGAAGTTGTGGATCTACCGGACAAGAAGATCGCCGACACCAACCTCGAGCTGTAACCGCGAGCCGTTGCCATGAACCTGCTGTGCCCGGACTGCCAATCTTCTGTCTCCATGGACGAGTCCGAGCCTTGGCTGCGCTGTGAGGCGTGCGGTTTGAAGGTGAGCCTGTCGCGAATCGAGACCGCGCCGGGCTCGGCGCATTTTCCCCTGGTCAAGGATCTCACGGGCGAGAGCCTCGGGGGGTACCGACTCCAGGAGCTCATCGGCGTGGGGGGCATGGGGGTGGTCTACAAGGCCTACCGCGTAGGCGCAGCCGAGAGCGATGGCGACGGCGAGGGTGGCGGCGAGGGTGGCGGCGAGGGTGGCGGCGAGGGTGGCGGCGAGGGCGAGGAAGGCGGCCGGGAACCTGCCGTGGCGGTGAAGGTGCTCAACTGCGATTACCACTGGCAACGGGAGGAGTTCGTCTCCCGGTTTCAGCGGGAGGCGAAGGCCCTGGCCCGGTTGGACCACCCGAACATCGTCACCCTCTTAGACAGCGGCCAGGTCGGCGAGCAGTACTACCTGGTGACCGAATACGTGGACGGGGTGAACCTGGCCCAGCACCTGCGCGCCAAGGACCTGTCCCTGCGGGAGGTGGTGGAGCTCATGGCCCAGATTTGCGGGGCCATCACCTTTGCCCACGAGCACGGCATTGTTCACCGGGACATCAAGCCCGCCAATGTGGTCATCTCCGGGGACCGGGCCAAGGTGCTGGACTTCGGTCTGGCGCAGATCACCGGCGGGACCACAGGGCTGTCGTCTCTGACCCGCACCGACCTGGCCATGGGGACCATCAACTACCTCTCGCCAGAGCAGCGCACCAACGCCAAGACAGTGGATGAGCGCTCGGACGTCTTCTCCCTGGGGGTGGTGCTCTACGAGATGCTCACGGGCCGCTTGCCCTTGGGGGGATTCGAGCCGGCCAGTCGCTTCCGGCGGTCCATCGGCCGTCGGGGGGACCGCATTGTGGCTCGGGCCCTGGAGGCCAACCCCCTGCGGCGCTACCAGAGTGTCGCCGAGCTGGCCGGAGATCTGCGGGAGCTGGTGCAGCGTCCGAACATCGGGCGGGTGGCGGCCCTGGGGGGGGTGATCCTTGCGATTCTGGGGCTGGGCGTGGGAGTGTGGAGGCTCGCCGGGCCCTCGGGCGCGGATCTCCCGGCGGATCCCGTCACTACGGCACAGGCTCTGGAGTCCGCAAACACCCAGTCCCCGGGCGCCACGGAGAAACCGCCGGTCGGGCCTGAGCCGTCTCTCGCCAATGTCTTGGGTGACAATGCCCCCAACGTTGACGGCAACAAGAAGGCGGCTCGGAAACCGCACCGCACCCGCGGTCTGCCGACCCTCGTGGTGGACAGCCTCGGTCGGAGCTTTCCCTGGCTGGGAGGCAAGGGGGTGTATCGCATCGGCAAGGGCGCCCGGCCCGTGGCCATCATCGATCACAAGGGGCAGCGTTGGCCCTGGCCCAAGGGCGCCATGCTACAGGAAGTCCTTCCCCTCTGGGATGCGGGCGGCCAGGGCGGCCAGGGCGTTAAGGGCGGCAAGCTCGTCAAGGGCGGCAGGTTCGTCAAGGGCGGAAAGAACCTGGTCAAGAAACCGGTCAAGAAGACGTGGCGGCCACCCAGTAGCAGGAAGAAGCCCGTGTGGCCCGGCAAGACCAAGCGCCTGTTCAAGGGAAAGAGGTCCTTCAAGAAGCTGCCGTCCTCCCGGAAGGCGCCGCCGGTTCGAGCGCCGCCGGTTCGTCGGCCGATGCGTCGCCCAGCCCCTCGTACGTCCCCTCGCTACTCCCCTCGTAAGTAAACCCGCTTAACGAAGTGTAAACGTATTTTACGGTGGCGTCCTGCTCCGAGGGCCGCCCGACCAGGTATGGGCGTGGATTCGGGTGGGATTCGGCGGGGTTTGGCGGGATCCGACGGGTTGGCCCGCTACTTGCTTTGTCATGGTGGCCGTAACAACCCACAAAGGAGTGGTTTCTGGATTGTGGGTCATCTCGGGAGCCGTTGCTGCACGAGAAGGAAGGGTTTGTCAGAGCCCGACCGAATGTGCGGGCAGGGGGGTACGGTCCCGAGATGGCCCCGCCCGCTACTCCCCACAGGAGAGCGGCCATGTCACCACGAGTTACCACACCCACCACACCCCAACCTCAGCCACGGATCAGGTCTGCCACGTTTTCGCTGACCCTGTCCGTTTCCATGATTGCCTGCTTCGCCGTTGCGTCCGGATGTGAATCTGACCCGCACGCCGGACGCGCGGCGAGGCGGCCCATTTCTCAGCCCAATTTGAGCCCCAGGTCGAGCACCATGACGAGCCCCATGAAGACCTCGCGGTTGCGACCGGATCCAGCCGCCCACGATGGTACGGACCGACCGCCCAGCGCTCCCGGGTTGGCGCCTGCACCCCGACCCATCCTCAGGGCCGAGCCCCTGTTGCCGTTGGCCGCGGCCTGTCGCGCCCGGGCGGCCTGGCTACGCAAGCGGCTCCCCGCCAATTTTCACATCGAGGTGGCTCCGCCCTACGTGGTCACCGGTGACCTGGGGCGCCACGGGGTGCGCTACAATTTGAAGCGCGGCGTGCTCAAGCCCGCCAAGGCGCTACACGCCACCTACTTCGACAAGCGGCCCCGGCACCCCATCACCATCCTGCTGTTCAAAAAGTACAAGTCCTATGCGCACTGGGCAAAGCGGCTGTTCAACGACACGGACGTGGCGTATTTCGGCTACTTCAAGCCCTCGACCCGCACCATGGTGATGAACCTGGGCCCGGGCATAGGCACTCTTTACCACGAGCTGACCCACGCCCTCATTGCGGTGGACTTCCCGGGCGTCCCCGACTGGTTCAACGAGGGGCTGGCCAGTCTGCACGAGGGCGCCTACGTCAGCCGCAACCGCTTCGTGGGCATGGTCAATTGGCGCTTTCCTGCCCTGCGGCAGGCCCTGCGCAAAAACAAGCTGCGGTCCCTGGCCGACCTGGTGGCCAAGGACGACTTCTACACCTATCGGGTGGGAATGAACTACGCCCAGGCCCGGCACTTCACGCTGTTCATGCAGCGGCGAAAGCTCCTGCGAAAGTTCTACCGCTACTTTCGCGACCACGGGGGCACAGACCTGGGCCGGTCCGCCCTGGAGCACGTCTTCGGGTACAAAATCCAGCGCATCGATCGCGAGTACCGAGCCTTCCTACGCCGCATGCGGCGCGGACGGTGATGCGGAATGTTGCACTCTAAAACTCACGAGAACCGCTTCAGCAGATTGTCGATGGCTGCGTGTTGGGACAACGACACTGTCTTTCGGCGCGTCGCCTTCTCTGGATCCAGCAGATGCAGCTCCGACTCGGGTTCGGGCGTCAACACGGCCACGATCCAGTGCCAGCCGAAGCGCTCCGCATCCGACTGCATCCGCTGCCAAGCCGTCTTGCTGAAGCTCACGGGGAGCGAGGTCCGTTTGACCTGAATGCCCAGCTGCAGGGACCCGCGTATCGCCAGCAGGTCGAAGGCTCCCCTGGAGGCGCGGGACTGATAAACCAGCTCGAAACCCATCAGGGCGAGGCTGCGGGCCACGGCCAGCTCGGCCTCCGTGCCGACCAAGGTCATCGGAATCACGGTTCCACCGGGCTGGCGCCACTGGATCCACTGCCCGAAGAGTCTGTCGGTGATCCGGAAGGTGCCATCGGCGTTTCGTTGAATCGCATCGCCCAGTCGGCGCAGGTTGTGGGAGGTCGTGCCCGTCGACGCACCGGTGGCTCTGGCGACCTGAGCCAGAGAGCTCGGCTGGACGCTCAGCGTGTGCATGGTCTTGGCGAGCTGTGAGGACCGGCCGACCAGGCCGCGATACACGTTTTCGAAATAGAGCGACAGACGCCCCGTGTTCGAGAAGAGCAGCTCGGAGATCGCCGCTTTCAGGGAGCGATCGTCGTAAGAATGGTGGCGCATGCAGAGCGCTTCGCCGAGCAATTGCAGGTAGAACGGATGTCCGCCAACCAGCTCCACCATTTGCCGGGCGAGATCCGCGGGGATCTTTCGCCCCAGGGCTTCACTGCTCGTCTGGATGAGAGACAGGGCGGCCTGCTGGGGAATGTCACCTATCTCCAGCAGGGAGAAGTGCTGGAAGAACGGAGAGTGCTCGGCGGTCGTCAGCTCGAGCATGAGACTGCGCTCGGATCCCGCGATGGTGTAAGCGACTCGCCGATGATGTTGCCAACGCGAACGAATGAGAGGCAGCAGCTCGAGCTTCTTGTTCGCGTGCTTGATGCTGGCGACTTGCTGGAACTCGTCCCACATCACCCACACATGCGTCCCGAGTGCCTCCGCCAGGGTCTCTGGCAGATCGATTGCGTCCCGAACCAACGACAGGTCGGGTTTCCGTTCTGCAAACTCGAGGATGTGCGCCCGGAGCTCGCCGGTAATGGAAAGAAACGTCTTCGACCGTTGCAACACGGCCCGGTATTGGGGTGGTGTAGACGCAAGGACCTCCAGCGAGGCCCCGATTTCCCTGGAGAACAACGCATCCAGGACGCGCAACCCGTAGAGCTTGAACAGCTCCAGCGAAAGCGTTGCGTCGTCGTTGGAATCCAGCAGAACGAACCGCAGCCGCTTCTTTGCCAACTGTCGTTTCACCTCCAGCAGCAAGCTCGTCTTGCCGACTTTCCGTGGGCCGATGAGGGCATACCATACGGGCTCGTTCTTTAGCAGCGACGGCGCCGTCCGCTTGAGGATCCCGAGCTCCTGCTCGCGGTTGAAGAATCCGTCAGCACTCACCGGCCGGTTGGTTCTAAACATTGTAAAAGGGTACTCCCAAAGCAGGTCCGTGTCAAACTTAGCACGTGCTAAGAGTAGCACGTGCTAAGTTTGACAGCTTGGGCTCCCCCGCCTGAGCATGGACTCCCCCACGACGCCAAATACGCGTGGAGACACCGCTCAGAAATTGATCCGGGCGTGAAGACCATGGTGATGAACCTGGGCCCGGGCATTCTTTCAAAGAACCACAAAAGGCCGGTGAAATGTCTTACGCGTATGCCGATGGTGGTGGGTGGCTTGAGCACCCGGTGGTTCAGGTAGCCCACCGCTGCGACCAGGACGATGAGTAGCGCTGCGGAGTTACACAGGGACATACTGGATCCGGTCCATCGGTCCTCAGAATAGGTTCAGTTCCCACACCCAGAACAGACGTTGAAGCGAAAGCGTAACAGGTGCGTCGGACGTGCGCTACCAGATCTGCAATGACTGGGAGCACCAAGTCGGTGTATGGTGTGAGTATTAGTCAGCACTGGAGTACTGGAGAATCGTCATGAGAAAGCTGATCGTCGCAGTCCTTTTTGTAATGTCAGTGGCTATGACCGGGTGCTTTTTTGGCGGTTACAATACGGCGAGCAAGCGGAACGTTATTCGGCAGGCTTCCTTTTCGATGAACTGTAACGCGCGAAGGCTGCGAGTGTTCACCCTGACAACGTACCCGAATGGAGTAATTAACTCTTACGGGGTTTATGGATGCGGTATGAGAGCCGTGTTCACTCGGACTCACGGGGGCGCCTGGGTGCGGACGTCGATTACGAGGATCCGCCAGCGCCAGCCCCAGCGTCAGCCCCAGCCCCAGCGTCAGCCCAAGGCTCAGCCCCAGCGTCAGCCCCAGGCTCAGCCCCAGCCCCAGGCTCCGCCCCCGTCCCAGCCCCAACCTCTGCCTCGGCCCCGCTAGACTTCGCGGCATGGACTAGGGAGCGTCTGATAAGGAGCAGGCCAAGGTCAAGTGTGCGCAGTTCGTCCGGGCCATCGACAACGCCCTTACTTACGGAGCCACGTTGGTGGTGCTCAATAAGTGGCTGGGGCGGCGAGCGGCTTTGCTGGACAAGAAGGCTCCCGGGGAGGACACGCTCATCTCGGGCGCCGTTGCCGTGATGCGGTGATCTGAGTCGATCCTGGGCACCGGTCCCGGACTCCTGCTACACTCGAGGCGTCCAACCTCAAGGGATGCCAAAATGAGTCGATTCCAGTTTGTCGTTACTGTCTTGATGGGGCTCGCTTTTGGGTTCTGCACACTCGGCTCGCCTGGCGTGCACGCCCGAAGAGTCAGCAAGCCCGGCTTGCGTCACAAGCTGCGTCACAAGCTAAGAACGAAGTTGGAGCTCAAATTCACCACGAAGAAGCCCAGCTTCAAATCCCAGCGGTACGGCGAGCTCATGGACCGCGGTCGATTGCTCTATCTCGGGCTGGGGCTTTGGTATGAGCAGGGTAGGATCCACCTGCTTCGACTCAAGGATATGAAGCGCATAGTCGTGCAGGTGGACGTGCAGCGGTTCCTGATGGCGAATCGCCGGATGTTTCCCCGGGTCGGGTCGGGCAAGCGGATCCCGGCGTACCGGGTGCGGCGTCTGCTCTTTTTCGACACCACCCACCAGGTGGCGGGGCTCCTGCTCACCGATCGCCAGTACCGGAACGGCGGCCGTATGATCTACCTGCACTGGGACCTCAAAAAGAGGCGCATTACCCGGGCCATGGTTCTGGCGCACCAGACCGCCCGCATGCGCTGGATTTCGGTCAAACCCGTGGGGTACAGCGCCAAGCGACGCTTGCTCTACCTGCAGGTCGTTAAAAAGCTCAAGGCTCCCCGGGGAGGCAAGAGACTTTTCGAGGCCAGCGTGGTCGCCATATCCGGCACCCGCCTCAAGACATTGACCACCTTCGGCACGCGCCACGGCTTCTCCCGGGGACCCTTCCACGACGCGGCCCGGGAGCGGGTGCTGCTGGTGGAGTACGCCGAGCGCGGCAGCCGCCCGAGCGCCTTCCTCGTGGACCTGGTAACGGGGCGGCGCAAGTCCATGACGATCCCCGTGGTGACCTACGGTGTGGCCTTCGCCGCTGATGGAAAACGCATCTTCGCCTACTCGGCCCAGACGGGCTACCTGTGGGTCATCGACGCCAAACGGGGACGACGCCTGAGAAAGAAGCGCGTGGGCACCTTGGGGCACGCCGCCGGCATGATGTTCAGCGACACCCTGGTGGTGGTGCGCAACAAGGGGTTGCACTTCCTCCACGCCAAGACTCTTAAGCAGTGGAAGTTCATCCCCACCAAGACCTGGCACAGCGGCTTCATGCACGTCCAGGGCACCCTCGTGGGCCCCGGGCGCCTGTTCCTACGCACCAGCGACACCCTCCGCGTCATCGAATTCAAGAAACAATAGGGGCCTGTCTTCGTCTGCAACGAATCCCCCATCGTCGATCCTGCTTGGTATAGT
>JAOZUO010000220.1:0-4665 GCA_029938605.1 Deltaproteobacteria bacterium
AAGTTTTTTGGTGTCGGAAGTGCTCCTCCATTGTCGCGGGTGGGGAGTCATCATTCCGCAACAGCCGGACCGCCGCACTCGGCTACTCGAAGACGCCCGTACCGTGGGTCTCGATGGTGCCCGTCAAGGTGCAGGTGGCAGACTGGTTGATGCAGTGGCGGAGCTGAAAGCCCTGGAAGGTGGCGCGCACGATACCCGCGGGGGCGTCGATGACGTCGATGGTGGCCGACCCGCTGGTGGGGACGTCGCCGACGGCCCAGCAGTGGTTGCCCCAGGTGGTATAGGCCGTGTCCGTGACCGCCACCTCCTTGTGGATCCCGCTGTCCACCCAACTGTAGGGGTTCGGCACTACACCGGTGAATGTGGAGGGGAAGTCGAAGCTGATGGTGCCCCGTACCGCATACGGCGAGTCGGGGTCCGTAAAGACGATACCCAGCGACGTGTTGTAGTGGACGAGCACGCGACTGGAAGAGAACCCGGCCGGGCAACCAGTGGCCGTCAAGGTGGAGGTTACCGCACCGGCACCGGCGTCGTCGCTTGTGGAACCGTCGGCCGCGCTTGCGTCCGCAGCGTGGGCATCCGAGGCAAGCTGTCCGTCACGCGGAATCTGGGCGTCCCACCCCCCGGCGGCGTCCACGTCGTCTCCGGTGGGATCCCCTCCGCAGGCAAAAAGCGCCAGGGTCAAAGCAATCAGGCTGCGTCGCATGGCATCGTCCTCCAGCCAGGGATTTGAGCAGATCTCCCGCTGAACCACAAGCGCACTGCACGCGAGGGTGCCGATCCTCGGAGGGATCTCTCGCCGGATCCCGGTTTGGCGGAATTTCACGTACTTGGACTCCGCGACGCTTCTCGTCACCGAATTGTGGTGCAAGATCACTCATCCTTCATTCACATGGCCCGGGGGACAGACAAGGCCTAAGACGTCGAGCGTGGTGCGCTGGCGTACGCGTCGGGTGAAATGGCTGACGTTGGGGCGCTGCCGATTTTATTTATTGGTCAGAAAAAGAGGGCTCGACCCAGTGCGTTCGCGACCTCGTCCGGCGCCCGGGCCGATCGCTCCGCCGACAATCCCCTGGGGAGTGCCCGGGCACTGGGGGTAGAAACGTCGCGCCCACGCCGTCTGGAGCGACGGTTCGTCTCGAGTGCTGGGCACTTCAAGCGATACGTCGATTCCATCGTTCGGAGCGACATACACCGCTGAGTGCCGGTCCACTTCGGGGGATCATCCAGGCGCGCTGCAAGCAGGCGGGGATGGCGTGGTCGGAGCAGGGCATCAACGCGATGTTGCGCCTCCGCTGCGTTTGGGCCTCAGGGCGCTGGGATGAAATTTCTGCACTACCCATCGGAAGTCGCAGATCTAATACTGGGACGCCGCCAACCTGGTTGACGATCCGTCCCCCGCGCCCCTTCCCTGTTGACAGTCCGCCCCCCCGTCGCTCCCCATTCGGCCGCGACATTTCAGATACTTGCGTGCAATCGAACTTGGCCTGAACGTTGCAAATCAAGTAAATATCCCCCCGGCAAAGCCGGGGGCATTACAATTGTGAGCCGCTCAAAGCGGCTTGGGGAGGCCGGATCAGCTCTCGTGCCTTTCGGGGTGCGCTTACTTCATTGACGGCCCACACGCTCAAGTATCGGAGAGAGAGCGAAGCTCGCGTGGAGGAGTTCACGGCAGCCGCTCTCTCAGCGTCCTGCTGGAGCGGCAGAGTGAAGCTCCTTCGCGCGGGCGAAGCGAACGCATCAACGGCGGAAACGACTCCCGGAAATGTCAAACTGTGAAGGCCTCCCCGGCAAAGCCGGGGGGACTCCTATATTGAGCTAGCGCAACCCAGGAGCGCGCCATGCACGCCATGCACCGTTTGCACACCATGCCCACAACCATCCTCCTCATGGCCGCGACCTGCCTGCTCGTGATCGGCGGTTGTACGCACCACGAGATGAAGAACGCCACCCCGGATCCCGTACTTTGCCCCGGCCCATATCCCTTCCCACTACTGGATACCCGCGCCGTGGATCTGCTCTTCGTGGTGGACAACTCGGGCTCCATGGGCGACGAGCAGATGCGGCTGAAGCGACAATTCCCTCTCCTCATGCACGAGCTGAGGACCATGCGAGGCGGACTGCCCGACCTACACATCGGCGTGACCTCCACGGACCTGGGCGCCGGCATGTTCCAGGTCGCCTACTGTGAGCAGGTAGGCGGTGACGCCGGAAATCTGCTCACGGGTTCGTGCACCAACCCCGTCGGCGCGCCCTACATCGTGGACGTAACGCCTCAGCGCTGTGAGATCATCCGGGAGGAGACGAGCAACACCTGCCTCTCCCACACCTGCGACCAGCAGAGCTGTGCCCACGAGCCCTCCACCACCATCGTGGTGGACTCCCAGACCGGTTGTCCTCGCTGTCGAAACTACACCGACGAGTCCCTCGAGGAGGTCTTCTCCTGCATGGCGGAGCTGGGCACCATGGGGTGTGGTTTCGAGCAACCGCTGGAGGCCATGTACAAGGCATTGGACTCCAGCAACAGAAACAACGAGGGATTCCTCCGCGATAACGCCTATCTCGGCGTGGTGCTACTCACCGACGAGGACGACTGCTCGGCTTCGAATCCGGAGCTTTACGACGACCAGCAGACGGACATGGACTCTACCCTCGGGCCGCCCACCTTCCGCTGCTTCGAGCACGGTATCACCTGCGACATCGACTCCCGGACCCACGAGGGCCTCCGGCAATACTGCGTACCACGCGAGGATGCCGACGCCCTGGTGCACCCGCTCTCCCGCTACGTCCAGTTCCTGCAGGCGCTCAAGGACCCACGAATGATCGTGCTCTCGGCCATCGCCGGCCCCGTGCAGCCCAGCAACAGCGGCGACGGCGACGGATTCGACATCACCGTGGGCCTCGACGAACAATACGACCCGGAGGTCCAGCCAAGCTGCTCCAACCCCATGGGCAGCGCGATACCGGCGCTACGCATCCACAGCCTCGTGAGCGCCTTTCACCCACGCCCCGAGGTACAGGATTGGGCCTACACCTCCGTCTGCGGCGACAGCTACGCCACCACCCTCACCGGGGTAGGCCGCAAGCTCGCCGAGTCATTGACTCTGGACTGCCTGGACGCCCCCCTCAGGGGCTGCTCCGACCCGGGGGTGGAGCACGGCACCCCCCAGGCCGCCCAGACCTGCGAGGTGAACGCCCAGTGTCGTGCCCAATGCATAGTCACCACCAAGTACGGGCGGGGTACAGACTACGAGGCCGCGTTCGAAGTGGTGCCCTACCTCGAGGTCTGCGCGGACGGCCCCTGCCCCGGCAATGAGGATCGCACCCGGTCCTACGCCAACGGCCATCCGGGGGGGCTGGACCAGGCGCTGCCGGTCCTGGCCTGCTGGCACATCGACTTCGACGAGCGCTGCATCAACTCCAAAGGAGCTCGGATGGTGGTGTCCCGCCGCTTCACCCTGCCGCCACGAGCCTTCACGATTGTGAGTTGCAAGCACCTGGCCCCCGATGAGCAGCTATGCAACGACGGGAAGGACAACGACGAGGACTGTCTCACCGATGCGGACGACCCCTGCTGCCAGAATCCAGACTACTGCGTGGAGTAAATACCGGGCCGGGTGACCCTCGACGGGGTGGGAAGTGCGGGCGTAAGCGTGAGCGTGGGCGTGCGCGTGAACGCGGGCGTCGGCGAGGGCGCGGCGCCGAGTCCGGGGATGAGCCGCTTGAGCAGGGACTTAGCCTTGAGCTCGCCCTGGTGTTTGAAACGAACGCCCATGTCGCCGAACGGCGTACGGACGCGAAACACCCCCTGGATGCGGTACTGCCGCTTGCCCAGGGCCAGGCGGGCGGCCACCTTCACAGCCTGAATGGGCCCGAAGGTCAAGGTCGTGGTCATGGGGACGCGCCCCTGGGCCGGGATGGTGCGCTGGACCTGGGCCGTGCCCTGGGTGAGCTCCACGCCGGTGAGCCAGATCCGATAGTCAAGCCCCAGGGCGGGCAGCGGCGTGTTGTAGGGGTTCTCCACCATGAAGTCCACCTGCACAACCACCTGACGCACACTGGCGGACTTGAGCCGGGCCCGCTCCACGGTGATCTTCGGCACGGGCTTGCCGCCCACCACGGCCCCGAGGGTCGCACACCCGGTGGAGGGGATCAGGAGACACGCGGCCAGAACCAAACCAGGCGAAACCACGGCAGACAGACGTTTCCGAATTCGAGTATGCATGATGTTCTCCTATGGACGAGCCTCTTGGGTATACGCCGCAGGGGCCGAAATCATCCCACCGACAGCTTACTGCGCGGGAGCGGGAGCGGGAGCGGGAGCGGGGGCCGGACACTTGGGCGGTCTGGGGGGGCGCTTTTTCTTCTTTTCATTCTTCCGCCGCCGGGGCAACCGCGCAAGGTAGTCCTGCCAGGCGCGAGTGGCGTCACCGCAACGTCCCATGAGCGCGTAGAGCTGAGCGAGCTGTTGGGCGGCCCGCCGGCGACGCCACCGCTTGGAGCCCTTGCAGACCAGGATGGTCTGAAGCGCACGCTCGGCAAATGCGTAGGTGGCGGGTTTGCGCATGGCCCTTCCAGCCCGCCGGTGCAGCTTCTTGGTGCCTTCTAATTTGCGGCAGCTCTTCTTGAGGGCCTCCAGATCCGGGCCCGCGACCGCAGGCTCCA
>JAOZUO010000220.1:4765-11538 GCA_029938605.1 Deltaproteobacteria bacterium
TGGTCGCTGGTTCCATGGTCGCTGGTTCCATGGTCGCTGGTTCCATGGTCGCTGGTTCCATGGTCGCTGGCTCCATGGTCGCTGGTTCCATTGCCGTACGTTCCATTGCCGTAGGCGCCATGGCCATGGGACTGGATTGGGATAGTCCGCCCTGCTTCTTCTGCCCCCGGCTCTCCTCCATGCGAAGCCACACGCCGGCGCCCAGGGCTAACAGCACCATGGGACCGACCACCAGGACAAAGAGCTTGGCCCAGTTGCGTGCGGGAGGCAGGGGTTCTGGAAAGCGCGCCGGAGCTGGTATGGAAACAACATCTGGCTCAGACTGCTGCGGGACAAGCTCCGTCCGCTGAGAGTACGCGTCCTCCGGATCCGGCCCGCCCTCCCTGGGCGCCGGCTCGGGCCGACCTGGAGGCTCCATGGTCACCAGCGGTGAATCCCCCAGCGGTATCTCGTCAAAAGCGGCCTCCGACACGGATTTCTCGGGCACCGAATCTTCCTCCGCGCTCTCGTCCGGTGATGACTGTACCACCGGCAGAGTCGACTGGGAGGCAGGGCGATACAGCTCGTGCTCAATCTTCTCCAGCTCCCGGAACACCTGCAGAGCGTCGGGACGGTCCTCTTTGTCTCGCGCGACCATTCGGAGGAGCAGCGCGCCAAAGGTGGTGGACTGAAGGTGGTTGGGCAACACAGGCGTCTCGGTCAAGCTGCGCCTGAGGATCTCCGCAGTGGTCCCGGCGCCGAAGGGCGCCTCCCCGGTGGCCAGCTCAAACATCGTGGCGCCCAGAGCGTATACGTCCCCCGCCGGTGACTTCTCCGCGCCCACCATGGCCTCGGGGGCCATGAAAGCCGGTGTGCCCAGTACGAAGCCCGCGGCGGTGAGCCCCTCCTCGAGCTCCCGCTTGGCGATGCCGAAATCCACCAACTTTATGGAAGAGTGTCCGTCGGCCCGGGGTGCAAACACGAGGTTTCCAGGCTTGAGATCCCGGTGGATGATCCCACTGGCGTGCAGCTCCACCACGGCGGACGCCACAGGGAGCATGAGGTCCACCAGCTCCCGCATGTCCATGCGTTTCTCCGGGAGGGACTGCAGGTGGTCATCGAGGTTGTCCCCTGGAACGAACGCCATGACCAGATAGCTCCGGCCGTCGGTGGCTTTCGAGGGGCCAATGAAGTCGTGCACCTCCACCACCGCCGGATGAGAGATATCCGCCAGGGCCACCGCCTCCCTCCGGAAGCGCTCCTGCAACCCTTCATCGTCGCCGCCGAAGACCTTAAGGGCTACGCTACGATTCAGATCCACCTGGCGGGCCACGTACACCGAGCCCATGCCCCCCACGGCCAGGGCGCGTATGATCTCGTAGCGTCCGGCAATGATCTTGCCCGGCTCCTCCACGATGGGGATGTCATCCTCGGACACCGCCGCAACAGGCTGCTCCGAGCCAGACTCATTGCCGTACATCAGGGTCTTTGCGGGAGGTTTCATAACAAAAATCCGTTTTCCGCCTTACTAATAATTCCGATGAGTATACCGACGATTGCTGGTGTGCGCCAGATTCCGTTGTCTTTCGTTGTCATTCGGGGCGCGCCCTGTCAGAATCCTGAAGGGAGGCTCTGCTCACCCAATGCTGAAGGCTCGTATAAGTTACACATTTACGCCGTTGGCGCCGTTGGCGCCGTTAACACCGTTGGCGCTGGTGACGCTGGTAGCGTCTGTGACGATGGCCCTGGCGTCCTGCGACGACCGGGCCGTGGGCGTGGGCTACGAGGGTGATCCCTGCTTTACCAACGCCGACTGCGGCCCGGCCATGGAGTGCGTGGACGGGGTCTGCGTGGCGGTAATCATTCCGGACTGCCAGCCCAACTCGCAGGTCGAGTGCGTCTGCACGAACGGGCAACCGGGCTGGATGTACTGCGTAAATGGCGAGTGGTCCGAATGCGTCTGCGAGGACGTCCCCTGCGGAAACGGCGTCATCGATCCCGGCGAGGAGTGCGACGGCGAGGATCTGGGCGGCGTCACCTGCGAAGATCTTGGCTACTTCCAGGGTGGAGAGCCAAGCTGCGTGGGCTGCATCATCGACCCCCTCACCTGTTGCCAGGATGCGGATCGTGACGGCTACGGTGTGGGCTGTCCCCTGGGCCCGGACTGTGACGACACAAACCCGGAGATCAACCCCGGCATGCCCGAGATCCCCGACGATGGCATCGACAACGACTGTGACGGCTGGGTGGATGAGACCGGGCAGCTCGACGACTGCGCGGCCGCGCCCCCGGATGAGACCCTGCTTGAGCTCATGACCCGCTCCATCGGGGTTCCCCTGTCGGCCATCACCGACCTCCAGGTCACCGGCAGCCAACTGGCCTACGGGGTCTACACGAGCTGGGGTGCCCTCGTGCCCCGGGTCCACCAAACCCCGGGAGACGGCTTTTTGCCCGTCAACTGCCAATTCGTGGTCCTGTCAACGGGGACGGTAATGACCAACGACCCCGAGCAGGGCGACGGCATGGATCTCGGCGTCTACAATGCCACCGACCCCGCGCCCCCCGAGCTCCGGGACAACGCCTCCATCAACGACCTGGTCCAGTTCTCCATGACCATGACCGTGCCGCCCAATGTGACGGGGTTCTCCTTCGACTTCCTCTTCCTGTCGGTGGAGTATCCCGAGTACGTGTGCAGCGACTACAACGACACCTTCTATGCCCTGGTCACTGGTGAGCCTCAGCTAGGCACCGTGATCACCAACATCACCTATGATGATGTCGTGCCGGAGATGTCCGTCAACTCAGTCCTCTTCCAGACCCCGCCGAACCTGAACGTGAACCTCAACGGAACGGGCTACGAGCACCAAAGCGACTTCGTCGACTGTGTCGGGGAGCCCCTGCCAACCTGCACCCCGCCCAACCCCTGTCCCCAGTACGTCGGCTCCTCCACGGGCTGGCTCCGTACCACCTCCCCAGCCACTCCCGGCGCCACCATCCACCTCCTATTCTCAGTCCACGATGAAGGCGACAACATCCTCGACTCCGCCGTGGTCATCGACAACTTCCGCTGGCGCTACGAGCCCACCATCACCGAGCCCATCACCATCCCCGCACCCTAAGGCGGCTGGATCGGGCCACCGCGTTAACGTACCGAGAGCACCTGGTATCGATGGGGCGGTCCGGAGGTGCCGTGGTCCCAGCCGTTCCCCCGATGAATCCAGCCGACCTGGGCCGGCATGTGCTCAAACTTCCCCTTGCACACGTCCAGGGTCAAATGTCCCGTGCCTCCGCCATCCGGATCTCGGAAGAGGAACTGGACCTGCTGCGGTTTCCGCTGCGTTCCGGACACCAGCTTGTAGCCGTCGATCACCAGGGAGTGGGACGGTTTTGGCTGGGGGCCGGAATCCCGGTGGAGCCAGCCGGTCAGCACGCGCACATGGACCGGGTGACCGCGCCTGAGCGCCGCGATGATTCCTTTGCCCGCGCGCTGGAGCCGCGCCGCCGAATAGCGCACCTCGTATACCGTGTAGCGATGCTTGTACAAGGGCTCGGACCTGGAGCCCCGGCACGCAAGGTACTGCTTGTGAAGCGGCGTCCGCTGGACGTGTCGCCGCCGAGTTCGCGAGTGAACCGAGCCAATGCGGGTGGAACGCGCCCCCATGAGCCCCAACACCATATTGGCAGCCTTGGCGCACGCCACGGGGCCCGATCCTCTCCACCAGGACCGAAAGGAGGTCAGATCCCCATCCAGTTGGCGCAACTCCTCGGGCGTGGCGCCATGGAATTTGAGGCCGGCTCGCAGCGTCTGGTGTCTCGAACGGATCGCCTTGAAGGACTGGCGGCTGTATTCCGAAAACCCCGTGGACCGCACGGCCCGCGCCAAGGCATCGTACTGCCGGCTCAGCTTGAGAAACCGACGGGGATGCGCGGGCGGGCCGGCCATGCCGCGTTGCGGTACGCCCGAGACCCGGGCCATGACATTTTGCGCATGGTGCCGCCACCGACTACGCCAATAGGTATGCTGAAGCTGAAACTGGTGCACCCTGGGCGAATTCAACTGGACATGACGAGCCGTGTTTTTCGTGAACCCGCCCGGGGGCCTCACCGGACCACCCGGACCACCCGGGCCAGTCAGGCCAGTCGGACCAGACCCTGGCGTGGATTGAACCGCGCTGGCCACAAGCCTCTGAATGGAACGGGTCATCGATGCCTCCTGGTGTTGCTTGGTCGGGTTATCGACCGCGCCGCCAAAGGGTTGCTAAGAATCTGACGATTCATTCAACTCAGGCAACTCGGGCTCAGGAGGGTCCGGGAGCTCGGCTCCGGGAAAAAACTCAGCGGTGACGACCCACGCGGAGGGCGCCCTTGTCGTCGATCCCCGGCTCGATCCCGACGCTTGCACGGACTCGCTCCAGAAGTTACCCTCAGACCCATGCAAGGACCAGCACACGACACCCCCACGCACGATCTCGTGGTCATCGGCTTGCACCATTTGGCGGCCCTCGAGTTCTTCGACGAGACGGCGCCCTTGGTGGAACCCTTCCGCGCGATCAATGACAAGCTCCAGCAGACGTTTTTGGACCGGACCACCGCCGAGCGGGACCACGCCCCGGTCCAGGCCCAGCTCCCGCTGGTGGACATCGAGCTGGACGCCATCGTCATGGCCTTCGCCGAGACCGTGAAGGCCGGTGAGTCCCCGGAACCGCTGTTCGAGGCGCTGTTCCCTGGCGGGCTGCAGAGGGTGGTTGATCCCATCGGCGTGCTCGAGGCCGAGGCCGTGGAGAAGCTCCTGGCCCGGCTCAAGGATCATCCCGACGCCGCGGGCCTGCGGGACCCCTGGGTTCCGCTATTGGAGGATTGCTCCGGGCGCTACCGTTCAGCCATCGGGGCTCGCGAGAAATCCACCAAAGCCCTCGACGTGACCCTTGGTTCCGAGGAGACGGCCCGAAAAGCCTGGTTCAAGGCCGTGGAGGAGCACTGCGGAACCATCGAGAAGACCTTCCCAGACAGCCCAGTCACCGAGGCGGTTTTCTTCGCCCCCTGAGCCACCAACGCGCAAGAGATTCCATGGTCGACACAGACGAAAACCAGGCAACCGTCCTGCTCATCGAAGACAGCCCCGTGGACGCCACCATGATCCGGGGCCAGCTCACCAGAGGCGACGGCAACCTCTATGAAGTACTTGTAGAGTCCACCCTGGCCGGTGGCCTTGAACGGCTCGAAGTGGGGGACGTGGACGTGATCCTGCTGGACCTCACGCTCCCGGATACCCAAGGCCTGGAGACCTTCCTCAAGACCTACCGCATCGCGCCCCAGGTTCCCATCGTCATCATCACCAGCCTCGACGACCGGGATGTAGCCTACAACGCTGTGCGAAGCGGCGCCCAAGACTACCTGATCAAGGGCAAGCTGGACACCGAGGCCCTGATTCATGCGGTAAACTTCGCCATCGAACGCCACGCACGTCAGCAGCGGCTGAACCCGGCCATGACCGGTCTGTGGGCCGCCGCCGGCCGGGCCGACATACCCGGCGGGGATCTGCTGAAAACGGATGATCGACTCTTTTCCCCCCTGCGTGAGCGCGAGGCCGACACCTTCGACCCCCTGTGCGAGCGGTACGGCAATCTCATCCGCCTCGCCCACAAACAACGGCAGTCCAAGCACGTGGAGCCCATCTCCGACGAGCTCCACGGCCTCGCCATGTATCTTTGCATGGTCTCCGCCGGACCTGGCGACGTGGAGGAGATCCACCGCAGCTCCCTGGAGCGGCTCTCCGCGGACTCCAGCACCGAGGAGTTGCAGTCCTTCGTGGAGGAGGGGCAGTTGCTACTGATCGAGCTGTTCCGCTACCTCATCGACGCCTACCGTGACAGCCTCCTACAGAAGCCGACCTAGGGCCCGGCGGCCTACTGCAACGGAAGCTCGGCCGTAATGCGGGTACCATTCCCCGGGGTGGACTCGATCTTGAAGATGTCGGCGAGGCGCTTGCTGCCCTGGAGCCCAATCCCTCCGCGCCCTCGGCCCCGTCCATTCCCGTTGAATAGGCTGTTCACGTCGGGGATCCCAGGCCCCATATCCACCGCTAGAATGCGAATGCGGCCCCGGCTTTTGGACAAGGTGATCTTTCCCGACTGCGCGTAGAGGTAAATATTGCGGGCCAGCTCGCTTACGATGGTGGCAGCGCGGGTACGCGCGATGCCTGACGCCGCCCAACGCTGGGCCTGCTCAATGGTGCCCTGTCTGGCCGCCAGGATATCCTCATCCGAGGCGATGGAGAACTCCATCTGGTCCTTGGACTTATGGTCGCGGGCCGCGCCGGGGTTCAGGAGCCCCTGACGGAAGGCGGTCACCTGATCCCCCTTGAGGAACACCGCAGCCCGGGCGCAGAGGGCATCCACCAACTTCCGCCGCTGGATGGGGCTGCTCCAGGACTCGGGCCCCAGCCTCGCCTGGGAAGCCGCCCGGCGGAGCACCACATCGGCAATGGCCGCGGGCAGATGGAGGCGCAGTGCGGTCATGAGGTCTGGTGACCACCTATTGGAACCTCTTGCAATCATTGAGCCTTTCCAAGCATCGCTCTGGGATCCACCCTCTAGAAGTACAAAATTCTACAAATAACCACCCTGTAGATAGGTGTAATGTAACGCAGCATACTATAGAATGTCTATCTATTCAACTACAGAAACGAATCTCACCCGTGATCCCTCTCATGCGATCACCTATACGCCCTGGGATCTAGTGTGGTAAAACTCCCAGTGAATCATGGACAACCAATCGCTCATTGATCAGGAGAT
>JAOZUO010000077.1:0-2148 GCA_029938605.1 Deltaproteobacteria bacterium
AGCGTCCCGCTGGAGCGGCAGAGTGAAGCTCCTTCCCAAGGGTAAAACAGGAGAGAGCGAAGCTCGCGCGGAGGAGTTCATGGCAGCCGCTCTCGCAGCGTCCCGCTGGAGCGGCAGAGTGAAGCTCCTTCGCGCGGGCGAAGCGAACGGAAGGAAGTGGGAGCTACTTGGGCATGGCTACGCCGGCCGTGGAAGCAGGCATGGGGGCGTCGAAATGTACGTCCATCTGTGGGAAGGGGATGCCGAGGCCGGCCTCGTCGAGGTGCATCTTGGTGGCGCGGATGGTGGCCTGGTATACGCTCCAGTAGTCCTCGGTTTTGCACCATACACGGACCTGGTAGTCCACCGAAGAACCGCCCAGCTCCTTGAGGAAGATCGCGGGAGCCGGATCCTCCAAAACTCCCTCGGCTGACTTGGCGGCCGCGGCGAGGACCTCTTGGGTCTTGTCGATGTCAGCGCTGTAGTCCACGCCTACCGGCACGTCCACCCGGCGGAGGGGGTGGAAGGTGTAGTTCTCGATGTTGGCGCCGAAGACGTTCTTGTTCGCAACGATAATCATTTTGTTGTCCGGCGTCTTCAACTCGATGGTGAACAGATCGATGGCCTCCACAAAGCCCGTCTGTCCAGACACGGCGATGAGATCCCCCACCTTGAAAGGGCGGAAGACCAGCAGCATGATGCCCGCTGCGAAGTTGCTCAAGGTACCCTGGAAGGCCAGGCCGATGGCCAGACCGGCGGCGGCGATGACCGCGGCGAAGCTCGCGGTTTGTACGCCGAACACCCCCAGCAGACCGAGGATGGCTCCAGTGAGGAGGCCGTACCGCACCATATTGGCGAAAAACCGCGATAGGGTCGGATCGAACTTTCGATCCTCGAGGTTTTTCTGGATACTGTCCCGCAGCCGACCCGCGATCCAGAAGGCGAGAAAGAGCCCGAGAAGCACGCCGACGATTTTTACGCCCCACTCTGTGGCGAAGCCCGCGAGTTGCTGAAGAATCTTGTCAAAATCCATGGTTCAATACTCCTAGCCTGTGGCCTACAGAATGTTGGCCGTAAAGCTCAACACCAGGTTGTTGATAATCTGCCACTGGTCCACCAGCACCGGGACACGCTTCGCAGAGAAGATATAGTTCAGCGACGCCCACTTGGACATCTTTACCCCTACCCTGAAGGAGAGGTCCGTGTTCATCAGGTCGAAGCCCGACAGGTCCGTGTCGACGCTGGTGTACATGGGAAACATCAGCTCGATACGGAACGCGTACATCACCCTCTTGTTCAGATTGCCCGCGAGGGTCGCCTCGGCCTGGAGGCCCAGCTGCTGGTAGTTCTGCAGCTCCTTGAGCTCCAACTCCGCGGTACCCTTGTCATCGTTCACTGCGAAACCCGAGGCCCAGACCTCCTGCCCGGCCAAGCTCATTCGGACGTCCAGCACGGCAAGGGAGGTCTCGTGGGGCCGGACATTGACACCCGCCAACTGCTTGAAGATGAGGGGCGCGAAGGCGTTGGTGAGGTCGTAGCGTTCATTGCGTAGGGCCGTGTCCGCCACCTGGGTTCCGTCGATAAGCTTCAGCGTCAACGCTGTATCCTTGGCCAACACGAGATCCCCCGGGGCGATGGGCGCGGCGAACTGCAGCGCGGCCGTGAGCGAGAGCGACTTCATCTTCTTGAAGTGGTACTGATACTCACTGTTGAGGGCCAGAAGGTCGGCCGACTTCACCATGGGAGCGATGGTGGGCGTCTTGGACCAGGCGTGCACCAGCCCCAGGCTCGTGAGCCAGATATGCTGCTTGCGCTTGTACAGCAGCGCTCCGTTTACCACGGCACCCAGGGTCATGCTCAGGCCGTCGTCTATGCCCGGAACGTGGCTGCTGTTTACCATGGACAGGCTTGCGCCAAGGCTCAACTTGGGGTGCCACCCGTCGGCGACGACCTTCTTATTCTTCTTCTTGGCCTTCTTGATGCAAATCAGGTCGGGGTGCTTGAGCGTCTTGGGATCGCAGACCTTGAGCGGGTCACAGATCTTCTTGGCGTCGCAGATCTTCTTGGCGTCGCAGATCTTCTTAGCGTCACAGATCTTCTTGGCGTCACAAGCGGGACAGGCGGGACAAGCGGGACAAGCGGGCCGGGGCGTCACCGCGGGTCCCGTCG
>JAOZUO010000077.1:2248-36062 GCA_029938605.1 Deltaproteobacteria bacterium
GCGTCACCGCGGGCCCCGTCGGCGTCACCGCGGGCCCCGTCGGCGTCACCGCGGGCCCCGTCGGCGTCACCGCGGGGGGGTCGGGGGGAGTTGCGGGAGTGGTCGTCGGTGCAGCCCAGGCCGCGGAGGCCGTGGTCATCAACACCAGCGCGGGAAGGAAGCTCAGGATGTTTTTTTGTTTTTTCATGGTAGTTCCCTCCTTTACTTGACGATGTTCGCCTTGACGGTGAGTAGGAGGGTGTTGGTGACCTGCCAATCCTCCTGGATCAGGGGGACCCGCAGCACCGCCAACGCATAGTTCAGCGACAACCACTTCCAGAGCTTGATGCCCACCATCGCCTTGAACTCGATGTTAAACAGATCGGCTCCCGTGAGGTCACCCGTATCGATGGTGGTGTAGAAAGGAAACATCACCTCGGCGTGGAGCCCGTAGGTCACGATCTTATCAAAGGCCACGCCGGTCAAGGCGAGCTGGAGCTCCGCCCCGACCTGCTGATAGTCCCGAAGCTGCTTGAGCTCGAGAACTCCGGCAGTGTCCTTGTTGTCTTTGAGTATGTAGCCCTCCCGGGTCCACACCTCCACGCCGCCTAAGCCGAGCCTGATGTCAACGTTCAGCCACTTCTTTTCGTACGGTTTGACGAGACCGCCCACAAACTGCTTGAACAGCGCCGGAGAAAAGGCGTTTGTCAGTCGGTACGCTTTCTGGGCCTGGGCGAGGTCGTAAAAGTCCGTCGGATCGTCAGGCGTACGGTCAATGGCAGTGTCCTCGGTCAAGACCAGGCTACCGGGCAGCAGCGCCGTGGTCAGCTTCACGCCACCGATGACGCCCAGCATCTTCAAGCTTGGGAAACGATACCGGTAGTAGCTCGCCAGCTCCAGTTTGTCGGCCGACTTGATGAAGGTATCGATGCCGGGGACCTTGGATTGGGTGTGCACCACGTTCAGGGTGGTGATCCAGGCGTGGGCTCGGTACCGGTACTCGAGCCCGCCGTTGAGCACCAGCCCCAGGGCCATGGAGATACCGTCGGTAACGCCCACCACACCCTGGCTCTGGGAAAAGGCGAAGGTGAAGCCGGCATCCAGCTTGGGAAACCAGCCGTCCTTTTTCTTTTTCGCCTTCTTCTTCTTCTTCTTTTTCTTCAGAATCTCATCGGGAAGGATCCCGGTGTCGTCGGCCGCCCGCGCCGGGGTCGCGTACACGCACAGAAGCGTCAACGCGATCGCCATCGGCAGACCCCGCGGCAACCTAGTTCGGTAACTCATTTCAACCGTCCTCCTGCAAAGGTATTGGTAATGTCTCGTGGAGTAGCGCAGCCTAGTGATGCAGCCGTGCTGCAAACGCCATACCAGTGCGAAACAACAAAATCTACAACTTCGGCAAATCAACCCACGCGGTTCACTAAACTAGTACCAAATAATTCACTGGTTACCTCAGGTTAAACACATACGGCACTCGTCCTGACTCCGAGTCCGATCGCCCCTGACGGTGGGTTCCAGGCGAGGATCACAGGGTTCTGTCTCATGAATGAGACAGAGCTGTCTCATTCATGAGGAGCCCACCTGTCCTGATACAATCCCACTGGATCACCGAGGCCTGTCGTGCGATACTCTCTCGCTCAACCCAATGCTCGGAGTCAAATGATGCGCACCTCGATGATCGCTCTGTCGCTGGTTTTTGTATTCGCCCTGGGATGCGGTAGTAAGAAAAAGGCCCCAAAGGGTGACGCCTGCACCGTTGCCAAAGGCGAGGCCGTCGACAAATGGCAGGCCGCAGTCAAGGCCTGGACCAAGGTCGAAAAGGGCTGGAGCGACCCCGAGCTCGTCAAGGTCGTGACCAAGGCATTGTACAAAAAGGCCGACGGCCCAATGGCCAGAGCCGCCACTGCCATGGCGCTCAAGGGCTTCGAGGGCTATCTCGTCTTCAAGAAATCCCACGCCTCCAAGTCCCTGGCGGCCGTGAAGGCAGCGCAGGTCGCCGCCGCGGGCAAAGACCTACGTTTGGCCCGCAAAAAGGCCATCCGGGCTTTCGGCGTCAGCGGCGACAAGAGCAACATCCGCAGCCGGAAAGACGCCTGGTTCAGCAACCCCAACGTAGTGGCCGTGGACGAGAGCCAGCGCAAGGCCTACAACCTCGTCACCGAAGGACGCGCACTCTCCAAGAAAGCCGAAGAGACCTGCGCCAAGAAATAACGTCTGCCCCGCTCAGAAATCACTTAGTTGCCACCCCAGAAGTGGCTTCGAAGCGAAAGTGTGCCAGGTGCGTCGGGTGTGCACCACCAGATCTGGTGGTTGTACTGGGCGTACTACCCCAGATCTGGTGGTGTGCAAACGGCGTGCCTGGGGCGCTTGCAGCCGAAGTCCACTTCTGGGGTGGCAACTACTTAATCCGCACTCGGTGGGTGAAGCTCTGACGTCGCCGTTTGAAGGGTGTGAACTGCGCCTTTTTGAATAGCTTCGTGAGGCACTTGCCGGTCTTGCTCTTGCGCTTTTTCCGACCACTGATCCGCACTCGCTTCACCTTGCCGGTCTTGCCCACCACGGTGATTCGCAGCTTGAAGCGCCCCTTGCGGTCCTTTTTGCAGTCGGCGATCTGGGCGCTCACCGTGGCCACCCCCTCCTTGATGTGCTTGCGGCGTAGCTTGCGTGGCCGTTTTTTCGGCTTCTTGGGTTTTTCCGGCTCCATGGTCGGGACCGGCTCCATGGCATCCATCGCCACGACCCGCATGGTCGGTGCCATGGCCGGCTCCATGGCATCCATCCCCGCAGCCCGCATGGACGGCGTCTCAGAGGTCATGGCGGCGCTGGCCTGGGTCTCCGAATCCGTGGCCTCAGCACCGGACGTAGACGTCTTCGTCTTCCCCGCGTACACGAAGTAGACGAGCACCAGGGCGACGACGATGAGCACGACGAAGACCACCGCCGCGGCGATCAGGATCCCCCCCAGGCCCTTGCGCCCGGCGGAGGCGGGGGCGAATACTGGCGAGGACGTGGGCAGGGCCATCGGGCCCGAAGCCTTCGCACGGCCCACGAACTGCACATTGTGCGCGGCTCGCTCCTCCTGCTCGTGATACTGGATGGTGGCGGCGAGCATGCGGATGTCCAGCAACCCGGAGGCCTCGGGTGGACCGCCACTCTGCCGCGCCGAGCTCTGCGCCCCCATGGCCTGCATCTCCCCCAGCTTGAACAGCACTGACTGCTCTTTGGGTTTGCCGAGCGCCGGTGTCCCCGGTGTCCCCGGTGTCCCCGACGCCTCCGACGCCTCCGATGCCTCTGGCGCCTCCGGCGGGGCCGGCGGGGCGGCGTCCATCTCGGGATGCCAAGGCAGGGTCGCCCCCGACGGGAGGGGACCGAGGCTCGTCTCCTCACCACAGGTCGGGCACTTGGTGGCCCCCCCGGACTGGGTCACCACCTCCTCGGCCACCTCAAATTCATGCGAGCAGTGTGTACAAACAACATTCATGAAGATTCCCTCGTACCCCTTGAAGATTCCCTCGTACCCCTATTTATCTGCCCCCTCCGGGAGACGGTCAAATTACCGTCGTCAGCGCGCTTGCCGGTGGAACTACGATGACTTCATCCCCACCCGGCGGGCAGGCACCCCACCCCAGATCTCCCCCGGTCCCACCTTGGTGTTCTTCTGCAGCACCGCACCCGCAGCGATGACCGCGTCGTCGCCGATTTCACACCCCGGGAAGATCACGGCCATGAGTCCCACGGTGACCCGATCACCGATGCGCACACGGGCGGCCACGAGCTCGCCGCGCTCCGCAGAGTGGGCCACGAGGGTGACGTCGCCGCCGACGATGCTGTCGTGGCCGATCTCGATGAGATTGGAATCACCGATGACGGCGGTGTTGATCTGCACCCGACGCCCGACCTTCATGCCCATGAGTCGGTGAAACAGTATGATAAAGGGCGTTACCCGCAGGAAGTTGATGCAGGTGTACCGCACCAGCAGGATCAGGGAGTTGTAGGAAGCCCACTGAAACGCCTTGAAGGAGTAGTAAGGGTAGCGACCCTGGGGGGTCCCCGGCGCGATGATCCGAAACATGGGGATGACGATGATCACGCCCAGGGCGTACATGAAGTAGGCCAGCAGCGCGCAAATGCACGCTACCATCACATTCAAAAAGGGGTGCACTCCACCGGCGGTAAGAGCCGCGTGCAGCCACAAGGCTGCATAGACTCCGGGCGTAGCCGCGACGCCGCCGGCCACCGAGAGCTGCACATAAAGCACCAGAGTCGTGCCGACCTGGATCGGAGTTGCAAAGGTCTTGAGTAGGTTCGCCATCGCTCCAGTGTACCCGAAGATGGTGTTTCCACGAGCTTCGGGTGCGTTCCAATTCAAAGCTCTCTAACGAATCGATCCCAAGGGCCGATCTACGCCACTTCACAGAAACCTATACTGATCCTTGTATCCAGCGTCGCCGACAGGGATAATCAGTGATTGTCTACCTATGGATCAGCACCGCAAACAGGGCCCCGCGCCCAAGCCTGACCTCGAGGAACTCAGCCGGCAGTTGGAGTCTCTGAGACAGGAAAACGTCCGGCTGAAGGACCTGACCGTAGCCACCGCTCAGAACCATCCCGAATCCCTGCTGACGCCCCCGAACATCGACGGCTGGTACCACCTGCTGACCCAGAACATCAACGATGTGATCTGGCTTCGGGACATGAACCTGCGGCTCACCTACATCAGCCCTTCGATTGAGCGCATCAGCGGGCACACCCAGACGGAATCCTTGCAGCTCCCCATCGAGCAGTGGCTGACCCCCGCCTCCCTGGAGCATACCCTGGAGCGGTTCCAACAAGCTATGGAGCGAGCGGAGGGTGTCTCTGACCTCCCCACCGAGCCCCCCATCGAGACCGAGATGCTCTGCAAGGACGGCTCCACCTGCTGGATTGAGAGCCAGGTCACCCTGCTTCGAAATCCAGGCGGGAAACCCGTGGGGCTGTTGGGCGTGACCCGCGACATCACGGAACGACGCCGGATCAGTGAGGAGCTCAAAGAGCGCAACCGCCTCCTCGAGTCCATCTTCAGCAACCTGCGCCAGATCTTCTTCACCCTCAACGTCAGCCAGATGCGTATTGTGGAGCTCTCGCCCGCCTGCGAGGAGATCTACGGCGTGACCCCCGAGGCGTTCCACGCCGATCCCATGTGCTGGTTCGCCCCCATCCTCGAGGAGGACCGGGAGCGCGTGCTCAAGGGCTTCGGCGCCCTGCGCTCGGGGACCGCCGAAGATCGCCTGTCTGAATACCGGATCCGCCGGCCGGACGGGGCGGTTCGTTGGATGCAGTCCCGCATCCGACGCCGTAACGCGGGGGGAGAGGTCTTCTTCGATGGCTTTATTGCCGATATCACCGAGCGAAAACGACTCGAAGGCCAGCTTCAGCAGTCGCAAAAGATGGAAGCCATCGGCACCTTGGCCGGCGGCATCGCCCACGACATGAACAACGTTCTGGGCGTAGTGATGGGATTGGGCTCGGTGTTGCAAGCGCAGGTAGCCGCCGAGAGCCCGCTGCGCAAGCACGTCGATGGCATCCTCTCGGTGTCCCGCCGGGGTCGGGATCTCACCCGCAACCTGCTCGGCTTTGCCCGCAAGGGCAAGTTCCGCCGCGAGGCGGTGGTGCTCAATCATGTGGTGGAGGAGGTCATCAGCCTGCTGGGACGCACGCTGCCCAAGTCCATCGTCATCCGCACCCAACTCGACGGCGCCCTCGATCCGGTGGAGGGGGATCCGGGCCAACTCAACCACGCGCTGATGAACCTGTGTCTCAACGCCTGCGACGCCATGGAGGACGACGGTACGCTCACCATAGCCACCCAGAACATCAAGATCAGCGGGGGCGACGGCCACTCGCACGAGCTGGCGACCGAACGCTACGCGCGGCTGCAGCTCACGGACACGGGCGCGGGCATGTCGCCCGAAACCGTGAAGCGCGCCTTCGAGCCCTTCTTCTCCACCAAGCCCCGAGGGCGCGGCACCGGGCTCGGACTCTCCATGGTGTACGGCACGATCACCAACCACGGCGGAAAAGTATTCTTAGACAGCGAGCTCGGGAGAGGTACTACGGTGACGCTGCAGCTTCCCACCATCGCACGGGTGGCCGAGACGGTGGCTGTGGTCGATCCCTGGCCGGCCGAAACCACGAACGCCAAGGGCACAATCCTGGTAGTGGACGACGAGGAACCCTTTCGCTTCGCCATCGAGCAGATGCTCGTTACCCTGGGGTACCATGTCATCGTCGTGGACAGCGGAGGAGCGGCCCTGGAAGTAGTGCGGGAGCTGCCCGACAAGATCGGGCTCATCCTGCTGGACCTGCAGATGCCTCACATGGATGGCGAGGAGACCTTCCAGAAGCTCCAGACCATAGGGGGGAACATCCCCGTACTATTGTGCTCCGGATTCAGCGTGGAGGACAAAACCGAGCAACTTCTCGACGCCGGGGCCTGCGGGTACCTCCAGAAGCCTTTTGAGGTGGACACCCTCTCGGAGCAGGTCTCCAAGGCTCTGCTCCAGCACAAGCGGCGAATGGAGCACCAGCCGTAACCGGCTCGCAGGGTCTTTTGGGTACTACCAGCCCACGAGGTCCACGGGGGCCCAGGAGGTCTGGGTGGTGCCGTCACCGAGCTGACCATGGGCATTGTCCCCCCAGCAGGTAAGGGAGCCGTCGGCTCGAGCAGCGCAGGAGTGGGCCGTACCCGCGGCCACGGAGACGGCGTCGGCGACGTCGGCCACGGTCACGGGAGTAGGACTCGCTACCTGGGTTGAGTCGCCGAGCTGACCCGCCCCGTTGGCGCCCCAGCACCGCACGTCGCCGGCAGCGACCACAGCGCAGGTGTGCGTCGCCCCCGCGGACAGGGACACCGCACCAGCCAATCCCACCACGGCCACGGGGACGCCGCTAAAGACGCCCACCTCCCCATTGCCGAGCTGGCCATCGAAGTTGTTCCCCCAGCACAGCACCGTTCCGGTGGCCAGCAGCGCACAGGTGTGGTTCTCCCGGGCGGTGACGTCCGTGGCGTGGGCGAGACCCAACACCGTCACCGGCAGGGCCGCGTCCTCGAAGGTCCCATCCCCCAGGGCGCCCTGGCGATTCTTTCCCCAACAACGCACAGTACCGTCGCCCAGCAGAGCGCAGGTGTGTCCGGCGCCTGCGGCCAGCCCCACCGCGTTTGACAAGCCAACAACAGCCACCGGCGCGGCTCCGGACACGAGGGAACCATCCCCCAACTGACCGTCATCGTTGAGCCCCCAGCACCAGACGGTGCCATCTTGCTTCAGCGCACAGGTGTGAGCATGCCCGGCGGCGACTTTGACCACGCCCCACATGCCCCCAACAGACACGGGGGTCTGACTGAGCACCAGCCCGCCCACTCCCAGTTGCCCCGCCCCATTTGCGCCCCAGCACCGGACGCTGCCATCGGCCATGGCCGCGCAGGCGTGGGCCGTACCGGTGGTGATGACCACGGCGTCACTGACGCCGCTCACCGGGACGGCGACTGTGCTGCTGAAACCACTGCCGTCTCCCAACTGGCCGTTTTCACCAAGTCCCCAGCACCGCGCGGCGCCATCGGCCAACAGCGCGCACGAAAGCTCAGCGCCCGTGTCCACGCGAGACGCCTTGCAGTCCGTGGCGCAGACCGCGTGGGACTCTCCCGCCTCGCACGTACCGTTGCCACACAGAAAGCAGTCCGCCGGATCCACCTTGCACTCGAAACAACGGAGGACGCCCCCGGTGTATCCGAGGTCGAGCCCTTCGCAGGTCCCCTCCCCCTCCGATGCGTCCCCGTCACACTGCTCCTCACTGTCCACCACACCGTCACCGCAGAAGGCCGACTTGCAGGTCGTGCGGCAGGCGTCGGCCGCGGTGTCACTGTTGGCCGCACCGTCGTCGCACGTCTCACCGCTGTCGATGACTCCATCCCCGCAGCGAGCCCATACGCAGTCGGTCCGGCACCCGTCGGGGGTCACGTCGCTATTCGCCGCGCCGAGATCACACCCCTCTCCGGGATCCACCACGCCATCCCCACACACTGCCATGGGCAGGATCTGCTGCGAGGCGTCGGGTTCCTCGGAGTCGCCCTCGGGGTCGGCTCCATGTCCCTGGCAGGACGCCGTCGCCACCGCCGTCATGACGATCCAAAAGGTGGGTGCCAATCTCATACTCGACCTCCGTTTCATCCCACTTTGGCCGATGGATGGCGAAGTGGTCAAAAAAATGGCGCCTTTGCCTACCGCCCACCGGCGCCCACGACCGTTGACAGGCACGCGAACCACAGGTACCACCGGGCCGTACGACCCCCATACGACCCCCGCACAACCTCACGGAGAATCCCATGGACAAGGCTCCCATCGAACCCCTCTCCAACGCCTACCGCTTGGTCAACCCCGGCCCGGTGGTTCTGATCACCGTAGGCGACGGCGAAGCCGACAACCTCTTCGCGGTAACCTGGAACATGCCGATCCGAAAGGACCCGGGCATGGTGGCGTTCCTGTCGGGCAAGCGCCACCACTCCTATCCATTCATCGAGCGAACCGGCGAGCTCGGCGTCAACATCCCGGACGCCTCCCTGGCCGACGCGGTGCTGGGCTGCGGCAGCGTGACGGGCGCCAAGGAGCCCGACAAGTTCGGTCGCTTCGGCCTGACCCGTCAACCCGCCAGCCGAATCAAGGTGCCCCTGGTGGCCGAGTGCGTAGCCAACCTCGAGTGTCGGGTCTGCCAGATCGTGGACCTGGGCGCATCCTCGCTCATCGTGGCACAGATCCTCGCCGCCACGGCGGACCCCCGCCACTTCCAACGAGGTCACTGGACCTTTGACAACGGCCTGCAGCTCCTACACCACCTCAGCGGCAGCCGCTTCTGCGTCAGCTCCGAGACCATCACCGCGACCGTTCCCCCGCGAGCACAGACCTGACGCTCACGCCTCCGGGTGAATGAGCTGCTCCTTGGCGCCCCGGGGGAGCCGCTTGATGCGCGCCTCCTCCCGGCAGGCCTCGCTCCGAGACTCGGCCGACCGCTGCCAGACCAACGCTACCGGACGACGAGAGCGGGTGTACCGCGCGCCTTTGGGCGAAGTATTGTGCTCCTGGACCCGCCGATCCAGATCCGTGCACACCCCCCTTCGGATTTGCGAGATCGGTGAGGGGGCTCCGCTCCTTTCCCTCACAGACTTTGATCAGATCAGCCCAAATTTCCACTTCTGTGCGTGACTGCGCTCAGCATCTTTCATCGACCCGCTCCGCTACTATTCACTGCTCAACCTCTTCCACTCGAACGCGCTCGTCTTGACCCGACTGCTTGAACTGTGGGTCAAGCTGGCCATGCGTCTGTTCAATCCGATCACCGTGAACGGATAGGTCGTCTTCGCCGCCGACGGACTGAAGATCCCCAAGGAGGGCAAGAAGATGCCCGCCGTAAAGAGCCTGCACCAGGAGTCCGGTAACAACTCCAAAGCCGAGTTCATCATGGGGCACTCGTTCCAGGCGGTTTCTCTACTCGCTGATTCGCCGAGTGGCCAAGTCTTTGCCATCCCGTTGATCTCGCGCATCTGTGAGGGGCTTGTCCGGCGCCGACTGAAGAACCCCCGCACATTGCTGGACAAGCTTGTCAGTCTGTTCATGGACGTCGTGCAGGCCGCCGACGTACGCGCGATTCTCGTTGCCGACGCCTACTACGCCAGCAAGAAGGTCATTGAGCCTCTACTGGCCGCAGGACATCACTTGGTCACAAGGGCCAAGAGCAACTCGGTGGCCTACAAGTCTGCGCCGAAGCCGAGAAGGAAGAGACCAGGACGACCAAAATTCTACGGAACCTAGGTTATTTGCGCCAGCCGCCTAAGTCCGTCGCAAAATAAATAGATTGACAGTGCAAGGTCCGAGGATCCTACTCGCGGGCATGAAGAAGGCAGAGCGCAAGCAAGCAGAGGCAGAAATCCGAGCGCGGTATCTGAAGGTTAGGAACGGGTTGACGGAGAGAGCTCGCAGGCTGTTCATCGCGAGTGAGGCGCTCACGTTCGGCTATGGTGGCATCGTGGCGGCGGCGCGTGCCACTGGCATGGCTCCAAGCGCGATCGGCCGAGGAATCAAGGAATTTGCCGCGATTGAGGATGGCTCGGCGCCCCCGCTGGACCCGACTCGAAGCCGACGCCCGGGCGCGGGTCGAAAGAAGGCGACGCAGAAGGACCCGACGTTGCTGCCTGACTTGAAGGCGCTGGTCGAGTCCACGACGCGAGGCGATCCTGAATCTCCACTGTTATGGACCGCGCGGAGCCTGCGCAACCTCGTGGCGGAGCTCATGGCACAAGGCCACAAGACGAGCCTCAACATGGTCTCGAGGCTGCTCAAAGAGCTCGGCTATAGCCTTCAGGCGAATAGCAAACGGCTCGAAGGTTCGCAGCATCCGGACCGCAACGCGCAGTTCGAGCACATCAACGAGACGATCCGTCGACAACTTGAAACAAACGAGCCCGTGATCTCGGTGGACACGAAGAAGAAGGAATTGGTCGGTTCCTACAAGAACGGCGGCCGCGAGTTGCGCGCACAGCGTGATCCCGAGGACGTCAACGTGCATGATTTTGCCGACAAGGAAAAAGGTAAGGTCGCACCCTACGGGGTGTACGACCTGCAAGAAAACGAAGCGTGGGTCAGCGTAGGGATCAGCCATGACACGGCGGAGTTTGCGGTGGAGACGATCCGCACCTGGTGGAACGAGATGGGCGCCTCAAAGTACCCTCATGCGACATCTTTGGTGATCACCGCCGACGGCGGTGGAAGCAATGGGTACCGCCTTCGGTTGTGGAAAGTCGAGCTCCAGCGGCTCGCCGACGAGTTGGGCTTTCCGCTCACGGTGTGCCATCTGCCCCCCCGGCACGAGCAAGTGGAACAAGATCGAGCACCGCCTATTCTCCTTCATCACCAAGAATTGGCGTGGCAAGCCGCTTGTCACCCATCAGGTGATCGTGAACCTGATCGCCGCGACGAAGACCAAGGCCGGGTTGGTTGTGCGCAGTCGACTCGACGAACGGACGTACCCGAAGGGGCGACGCGTGTCAGATAGGATGCTTGCGCAAGTGCACCTGGAGCCCAACCACTTCCACGGCGAGTGGAATTACACCATTCAACCTTCGAGCGTGCCATGACCCGACGATCTGATTATTTTGCGACGGACGCTAAGCTGCGAAACCTGTTCAAGGCCGGGCCTTCCTTCTCAGAGGCGCTCAGCCCGGTGTATGGGGAGAAGGATGTGACCATCAAATACCGCGTGGTCGATCTCCTGTGGCGACCGGTCGGCCGGAAAGTGCGCTTCGTCCTGGTCAAGCATCCCAGTCGCGGAAAGATCATCCTGATGTCTTCTTCCCTGGAGCTCGATGCAATGACGATCATCAGGCTGTACGGCTTGCGCTTCAAGATCGAGGTGTCGTTCAAGCAGGCCATCCACACTCTCGGCACGTACGCTTACCATTTTTGGATGAAACCGATGAAGCCGATCAAGAAGAGCTCGGGCAATCAGAACATCGTGGGGAGGTCCGCAAAGTACAGGCGCGCCGTGCAGAGAAAGATGGATGCCTACCATCGCTATGTGCAGCTTGGTTGCATTGCGCAGGGCCTCCTACAGCATTTGGCGATCAACTTTCGTGGTGTGGTCTGGGCGTCATTCCGAAGCTGGTTGCGAACCATGAAGAAGGATCTGGTCCCGTCTGAGATGGTGGTCGCCAACGCCTTGAAATCAGGCTTTCCTGAATTTCTCTTGAATAGGACTTCCGAGCCAGAATTGACGAAATTCATCCTTGATCGCGCAGAGCCTGATAAGATCCCGGGGATCACAATGATAGGATGATAGAGAACTCATCACTGTCGAGAAGGTTACTGTGTCGTCCTATTGCTGCGTGCCGAATTCGAGCACCCCGCCCGGGTCCTGGGCGACTCACCCGCTGCGCGTCACCTTCGGTTCCGTCTTCAACCAATTTGAAGGCCTGGACACCCGGGAATGGCTATTTCGGGGCTGAATAATCCGGCCCACACCCTCGCTTGCCTACGCATCGCCGACGTCGTTACCTCCGCCGTCGCAAGGTAGCTACCGACCTGCCGGGTTCAGCTGTGGTCGGGTCGGTTTCGCACCGACTGGACGACGGTTCCGAATTTCAAGGATCCATCGTATTCTCCTATCCCAACGGACCAGCATTGCCTGATCGCACCAAAAGTCAGGCATGATCTTTAGGCTGGAGTTCCCGACGGTTATAGCCACCAATCTCCTGCCAACCGATCAGAATGATCCAGGAATCCGTCGGTATAGAAAAGTCACACTCTGGCAACGTTGCCATGTGATATCTTGACATGCCGAAGACGGTGCGATACGGATACTGTGTATTTCCGCTTGGTTACGCGTTCCCAGAAGTTGACTTTTCGGACTCTCGTAACCGATCTGAATCAATCACCATTCGTCCAATCTGCTCGGGGAACTTCTGTTTAGGCTCTCAGTGAACGATCGTGTGCTCGGACTCCAAGGGGTATGCACCCTCCCGTACGCCCAACGGTTTCGCGATCCTCCCAGTCGATTGACTTACGGGATCGGGATCACGTGGTCACTTGCGTCCACGATCAGGTTCGCCACCATGTTCATGGCCCAGACCTCGTAGGTGCTCGCGCCCTGGTACGTCCCGCGGATAAACACCTGCCAGCCGGCCTGTGGCTGGCCAAAGGGTGCCCAGCGCGCCGACCAGCCGGTGACTTTTCGCCAGTGACTGGTCTCCAGGTCGTGGACCACCAGATCGTTGATGGTCGTCGCGTCGTGAAACGAGCCTCCGGTGTATCGGAAGTCCATGAATACGACCAGGTTGCCGCCCACCCGGGGCACGATCTGATCGTGGGGCTCGTCGGTCACCCGCAGCTCCAGCTCGATGCTGATCCGGTATGCGAAAACGTCGTGGTTGCCGAATCGATCGTCACTCCAGACCAGCCAGTCGCCATCGAGGTCGGTTGTCCAGACGTTTCCGGGCGTGGTGCTCGCCAGGAGCCGGGTGTCGTTCGCGGCGATGTCATGCAGGAACACGCTCCGGTTCGACCAGTTGTTGGTCGGATCCAGCGCGGACCAGGCGACGTGGGTGCCATTGAGCGATGCCCCCTGAGGGCCATAGATGTACTCGCAGAGGAACCGCTTCTGTCCCGAAAGACGGCTCTCCAGAACCAGGGTAGCGGATCCGTGATTCGCGGGCATCCCCTCGTTGGTGTAGTAAAGGAAGTGGGTCTCCGACGCGGCAAGAAACACCTTGACGAAGCCGTCGCTCGTGAGCTGCTCGGTAGTGGCCGAGGCGATCTCGTAGCCGAAGATCTCGCGCGCTGTGCTCTGTGGCGTGGAGTAGTCTCGGGAGTCCGACCAGAAGATCCAACCGTTGGTAATCCGAGGCCCAACTTGTCTTCCGGCCTCGGTGCAGACGGGGGACTCCGCCTGCGTGGTTAAGTCGAAGAGAAAAATATCGTAGTCCGCGGTCCGCCACTCGGAGTAGGTGACATAGGGATGCTCGTGCCCAACTCCCAACATCTCATTCAGCCCGGTGGGAGGCAGCTGAATCAGCGCTCCCGGGACCGCGTCGACCAAAGGCCCTGCGTCCCAGACCGGCGCCGCGTCCGGGGTCGGGGCCGCATCCTCCTGGGCTCGGGCATCCCAGACACCCACGTCCACGTCGGCTTGACCGTCCGCCGTCGGCGCCGCGTCCCAGGCGGCGTCCGCCTGGCCTCCGGTCTCCACACAGCTACAGCGGCTGGCCAGCGATCCGCAGGCGACGACGAGCGCCGCCCCGGCCCACACTGCGGCCACCTGCCGGCGAGTCATGGCGTCCCCTCGAGCGGCTCGACGCCCAGGACCCTAAAGCCGCGCGCCTCGGGCACCACCAGGCGATCACCCGAGAATCGGGCCGTGACCCAGGGGAGCGACTCGCTGGCCTGGTACTCCCCGACCTTGAGCGGCACAAGGGGATCGGCCACATCGAACACCTCGACTACATCGCCGAGTGGGCAGTCGATCCCCAGGAGGCACATGGGTGCCCAATCCGGGGCAAGCCGCTGGAGATGCACCGTCCTGCCCTGGGTCAGAAACCCGACGACTGGACCGCCACCGTCGATCTCTCCGAGGTACGCCGGCTCGGTGGGCACTGACAGCCCGTAGATTTTGACCACGCCGTCCCAGGTGGTCACAAAGAGGCGATCGCCGTGGACGTGTACCGCCAGCGCCAGGCCATCGACGGGCACAAAGCCTACCTCCACGGGCCGGTCTTTGGCCGGTCCGGCCAGCAGGTCGTAGATGCCTACTCCCGCGAACCCCTCGGCCACGTACCCGATCTCGCCTCGCACCGCGAGGTCGCGGGCCCAGCCGGTGGTCCGCGCTCCCGGGCCTTCCCAGTGCGGGTCCTCGGGGTATTCGATCACCAGGCACCGGAGCCCGCGCGGATGGTGCAGCCGCGCGAGGCAGACCCGATCGCCATACAGCTCCGCGGATTGGACCAGCCCGGGAACCACCTTGCGCGACAGGAGGCTGGGAGCCGCGGGATCGGCGAGCCCCACGACCTGAACGCCCCGGGAGCCGTGGAGCACCGCGAGAGCGCCCGCTAGGGAGACCCCGGCCACCGGCCAGGATCCCGTGTAGCCACCGAGGTCGGAGGCCCCCCCCTCGCCCATAAAGACCGTGAACCCGATCACCTGGCCGGCGGCGTAGCTCTCGCCCGGACCTACGGCGACGGTGTACTGCTCACCCGGCTGGCCGAGCCACGCCACGACCCGGCCGGCCGCCTCGGACCGGCTCGTCGCCAGGCGCACACCCCGACTGTCTATCACCCTCAGGATGAGCCCTGGCCCATCGGCGGCGAGCGTCGCCACCCACAGCGCCCCTGGGTAGGGGACCCCGGCCGGGATGGCCATGGGAAAGATCTGCGCCACGCCGTCGCGTACCTGGCCCCGGATTAGCCCGGGGTCGGTCGGGGTCTCATCGAGCGCGACGATGGGCGTCGACACGCCGGTCTGGGAGTCCACGGCGACCAGGCGGATGGAAGCGTCGGTGGCCCCCTCGGCCTCGCCCCAGAAAAACAAGCGCGCCCCGGTGGGATCCGCCGCGACGAACCCGGACCTGGCACCGGGTACCTCGGTGGCGATCCGCCGGGCTTGGCCGGACAGCGGGTCCATGGCCCAGACGTCGGTCAAGGGTAGCCCGCCCCGGGTACCGCCGGCGAGGAGCAGCTCACCGCTCTGGGCGACGAGCGCCGCGTCCGCGTCCTCGCGCCGGGCGCCCTCGGCCAGCGTTCCGGGCAGAGCGGTCACGCGCAGGTCGGCCAGGGAGACGTGATACCGGACTGGGTTCAGCCCATGGCCCACGACCGCACCCCCGACGACGAACACAGACCGGCTCCGTGGATCCATGACCACGGCGTGGTCGGTCAGCCCCTCCGGGAGCCCGAGTGAGCCCAGGTCCGCCCAGGTACCCGAGGCCAGATCGAGCGCGTAGACCGGATGGGCGCGGCTCGCTGCGACCGCGAATCCAGCGCTCACGCCCAGCGTATGCTCGGCGTCGGCCACGAGCAGTAGCCGGCCGCCCTCGGGGTCGCCAATGAGCCGCGGCCGATCCAGCGTCACGTTGCTGGCCACCGGCGCCCCCGCGGCGTGTTGGCGCCAGGGGCTGTCGGTGCCGGAAATCCCGCCGACCCAGAGACTGTAGCCAGCCACACCGCTGTCGGAGATCTGCCGGTCCAGCGCAAAGAAGGCCAGGTGATCTCCCGCGGGCAGGCCGAGAGGCTCGGGAGCCGTGGGGAAGACCGCCAGCGCCGCCGAGGCGAGATCGGGGCTCCGGCCGGCTTCATCCAGCAAGGCGACTCGGTACGCCCCGGTGGCGGCGAAGTGATCGCGAGAGAGCGAGAAGAGCGCCACGTCACCGGTGGCGAAGTCGCCGCGCACGACCCAAGTTCCGCGCGCGGGATTCGAGCGCCAGTCCTCGAACGGGCAACCATCGTAGATGTACCTCAGCGCCGGCACCCTTCGCAAGGCCATGGCTCCGGTCACAACGCAGCCCTGCAGCACGTTCGCTCCAAGCTGCGGAACCGGAAGATAGAGCGGATTGGTGAAGGTCCTGGGCCACTCCGGATTCTGTGAGCCCCACGGCGGCTCGCTCGGGCTCTGAACGCGGATGACCGTGTTCTGTAAATCGGTTCCTTCAATGACGGCCGCGGGGTAGGCTACCCGCGCCACGAGTGTTCTTCCGCTCGTGATCTGGTTCATGGGATCGGTCTAGTCGAAGACCACGGTGGACCGGCCCTGCGCCGGATCGTGGGTGTAGGTCTGCTTGCGGTGCTTGCACTCGTTCGGCAGCGGCGGATCCGGGAAGTCGTCCGCGACCGAGGAGGTCAGCCAGGTTCCCCCTGGTTGAATCCCCTCCCACTGCTCGCAGCCCACGGCTCCGGGCGCAAAAATCGGCCTCCAGGCGTCCTCAAGAGGATTCTGCGGATTGGGTTCACTGAACTCCGGACAGTGATCCACCTCGCAGTCTGCCGACCACCCTTCGTTGCCCGGGCACTGGCACCGCCCGATGGCCGTGGGCTTGAGAAAGGAGTTGTAGAAAACGCTGTCGTTTATTGTGCCAACGGTTGCGCCCTGCGCCGAGTAGCTCACGGTGAGCGTGGTGGAGGGGCAGCTCATGTAGATCATGCAGCTCGGGCCGGTGCAGCCAATGCCGTAAAACGACCGACCGTTCGATAGCTCCGGCTGGCTGGCCACGGGGGCATACTGACAGGTGTCCCCAACCCCGTTTCCGTCCGAGTCGGTCTGGAGCGGGTTACCGAACATCTCCTCGCAAAGGGCGGCATCTAGCGCTGGATTGTAGTCCGCGACGCCCTGATCCACGAACGGATCTGTCCGGCTGCCCAGCATGGACAGCAACCGAACATGACCACAGTGCGATACTGACAGCGGCGCGCAATTGTCCCTACCTCCCTCGCAGCGGGATTGACAGGTGGAGGCGTTGTAGCTCACGCCCTGCAGGTCCCAGTACGTCTGGAGGTCCGCACAGCACGTCGCGCAGCCCCACTGACATTCGGTAAGTACCGGATCGAGCACATAATCGCACGCCCCGTCATGGTCCAGGTCCCCCTGGAGGAAGGGTGAGAAGTCGTCGCAGTCGTAATTCCCGGGGTACCCGTCACCGTCCCGGTCTGGATCGCAAGCATCACCGACGCCGTCCTGATCGAAGTCCTCCTGCCCGGAGTTGGACATCGTACAGTTGTCCCGAAGGTCTGGTACGCCGTCACCATCTCGATCCACGTCATCCTGCGGAGCCACGATCATGGGTCGGAAAACGAACCCGAGCGGCTCGTAATATCCCTTGCCGAGCTGGCAGCGCCCGAGCTGGTCCGGCAAAGAAGCATCAGCATAGGGGATCCAGTAGAACTGGGAGTCTCCGTGGCTGTTCTTCACGTACCAAGCTCCGGCCGGGTAACCAGAAACCACGCGGTTGTCATCGTACCCGATGATCGCCACCGTGTGGTTCGGCTCGCCAATCTCGGAATAACTGTCCGACAGGCAGTCAGTTAAGACACCGGTCCCGCCGGCTATGTTGGTCACCGGTGCCTTCATCAGGACGACCACCGGTCCCTCGAGGAGCGCTTCCTGGGCCGCCTCGGCACTGAAAATTCACTGGAAGGAGCCTGGCTCGGCGCGGAAAACCAGGAGATCGGCGGGAAACGGCTCGACAATACGATTCTCATCCCCTCTTCCCCAACCTTCAGGCCCATTAAAGCATTCCTGAGCTTCTCTGCTTACGTAAACAGCAGGATACGGCAACTCGCGTTCAAGCACCGTTCCGTGATTCTCCAACGTGGATGCGAAATTCGCAGGGGCCATTCCTTGACAGATCTCATCGGCACCCCCGCTGGTATACGTAAGCGCGAGCTGCCACTCGGACAGGTCAAGATCGAAGTTTGGATCCACGAAGACGTCACGGTAGCGCCATTTGAGACCGATCTCCATGGCGCTGAGGATCCCAAAGGCCGTGCAGGCGCCACAGCAACCTTGAGCCCTGGAGGGGGTGGTGAAGTCAACACCATCAAAATCTGTCCAAACGACGCAGTCAGGCCAGTTACAGCCGCCGCCCTTGGGTCCTCCCCTCGAAGCGATGAAGTCGAAGAACTCCGCTTGGGCGTTAGGGTCCGGCTGGAACGGAGGCATCGTGCCCACCTCGTCAAGCAGAGCCTGGATGGCTGGCGTTGGTGCACCCACAGCCGGGGAAGCGATCACGGTTCCTGTAATAAGTGTTGTGAGGAAGAGAAGCGGAAGTGGCCAGGCTTCACACCATCGGCGTCGAGACGAGACGAAAGTCAAACGCGCCATTTCTCCACTCCCATTTTTTGTTGAGCCAAATTCATGGTAACATAAATGGACTACAGTCTCAACGGCGGATCGACGTGGGGTGCCGATCCTCGCAGGGACCTTCGACCGAAGGTGGTCCCGATATTGCGCCTTACCGGACACATGGTGCCGGACCATCTGTTCCCAGCGTGAACTGCGAATAAGTTAAAGAGGGTGGTCGGTTAGCTCCTCTACCCCCAAGATATTGTGGTCATAAGCGGGTGAGCGAAATACCCCTCACGACCGTTGGCAGGCTTCTGTTGATCCGCGAGGGAAATCAGGACAGATAGCGCCGCATAACCACTCTGCGGAGCTCTCTGTGGCTCTCGTGCGTTGATCGGGTCAGGCCCTCGGGGCACCACCCAAGCCAGTAACTCCGAGACCACAAGATGTAGTAGCAGGAGGAGCTAACCGACCACCCCCTTAAGTTAATTTCCACCCCAGAAGTGGGTTCGAAGCGAAAGCGTGCCAGGTGCGTCGGATGTGCACTACCAGATCTTGTGGTTGTACCGGGTGTACTACCCCAGGCAGCACGGCTCACCAAGCAATCCACCGCACGGGCCACGAGACGGCATGATGGGCTTGAGCTCGCCAGCGCAATTCTCCCGATAAGGAGTGATGACGAAGGGAGTACGTGCATTGCTCCCGATGATCTGGCACCATGCCATCAATGTGACGTTGTGCCGACTGCTTCTCACAGCTTTTGCTCGGCACGGCAGTACTTGAAGCCCACGGCAGCACACCGTGGGCTTCGCTATCTGTGGGCTGGACACTACACCGAGAGGGAGGGGAGCCGGAAGGCCCGAGCAGGCTCAAGAGCCGGAAGGCCCGAGCAGGCTCAAGAGCCGGAAGGCCGGAGGGCCAGGGAACGTGCAACGAGAGGCTCAGATCCTCGCCTCTGGCCGCGCAACGCAATACCTGCAGCTCCTACACCACCTCAGCGGCAGCCGCTTCTGCGTCAGCTCAGAGACCATCACCGCGACCGTTCCCCCGCGAGCACAGACCTGACGCTCACGCCTCCGGGTGAATGAGCTGCTCCTTGGCGCCCCGGGGGAGCCGCTTGATGCGCGCCTCCTCCCGGCAGGCCTCGCTCCGAGACTCGGCCGACCGCTGCCAGACCAACGCTACCGGACGACGAGAGCGGGTGTACCGCGCGCCTTTGGGCGAAGTATTGTGCTCCTGGACCCGCCGATCCAGATCCGTGCACACCCCGCAATACAGGGTGTCGTCAGCGCACCGCAGCAGATAAACAAACCACTCCACGACCACCCACGCTATCACAGCCGCCGACCCCAACAAAATTCCGGCAACCCCGGAGCCCTCAGGGCCCTCAGGACTCTTTCCACAGCTCCTTGCCCAACTTGGCCAGGGCGTCGGGGCCACGAATGACGTAGGGCTTGGACTCCACCAGCCGTAGGGGCACCTCGGCGCAGACCCGCTCCAACTCCTGGACCTCCCGCTCATGGATAGAGCGTCGGAGCTGGCAATGCTCACAGGTGTCCGAATCAGGCTGCACCTGGTTGCCGATGACCACACCCACGGGGATCCCGTGGTCACCAAGCTGCTCCATGGTGCGGCTGGTCTCCAGCACGGACATGGCCTCGGGAATGGTCACCAGGGCGAAGAGGGTCCGCTCGGTGTCGGTGATCAAATCCCGCGCCCGAACGATGCGATCCCGGGCGTCGCTGAGATTGGCGCCCAGATCCGGCGCCGAACCGTCGGACTGGCCTGGCATAAGCCGTTTGATCACGTTGCCCACCCGGGAAATCTGCGTTCGCACCGATAGCATGCGCCCGATCCAGCCGTCCAGCATCTCCGGCAGCAGCAACAACCGCAGGGTGTGACCTGTGGGCGCCGTGTCAAAGACCACGGTGTCGTAGGCGTCCGAGCTCATGGTCTCGAGCAGCAGCTCCAGGGAGATGAACTCGTCCACCCCGGGAGCGTCCCCGAGCATCTTCATGGCGTCGCTGAGGGCTCGCTCCACCCGGCCGCGCTTACGCTGGGCCTCCTGCTGATCCCCTGGGGCCACCATGGCCTCATTCCAGCGCTTCGAAGAGTCCACCTCCAGGGCGTGGAGGTTCTCCTCGATGCGGGCGCCCCGGTGGCCGATGTCCTGGTCGAACACGTCAGAAAGAGAGTGCGCGGGGTCCGTGGAAGTGATCAGCACACGCAGCCCCGACCGCGCCAGGTGCACCGCCGTGGCCGCGGCCAGGGTGGTCTTGCCCACCCCGCCCTTGCCGGAAAAAAAGTGGAACAGGGGGCCCGTGGTCGCCGGGGCGGGTTGCTCGCTGTCGGGAGGCATGATCGTGGTCTCTCTGGTGATCTATCTGGTGATCTATCTGGTGATCTATCTGGTGGTCTATCTAATGGTCGTCTGAGCGCACCCGGCCGCGCAGACGCTTCTTCTGGCTCTGCTGTTTCTTGTTCTCCCGGCGACGCCGGCGGGCCGCCCGGCTGGGCTTCGTCTTTCTACGGGGCGGCGGGGGCGGCTCGGCGGCCAGGCGAATCAGCGCCGCGAGCCGGTCGATGGCGTCCTGGCGGTTGCGCTCCTGGGTCCGGTACTGACGGGCGTTGATGAGCAGCACGCCCTCGTTGGTCATACGCCCGGCGGCGATGGCAATCAGTCGATGCTTCACCGCCGCGGGCAGCGACGGCGAGCCCCGCACGTCGAACCGCAACTGCACCGCCGAGCTCACCTTGTTCACGTTCTGCCCGCCCGGCCCCGAGGCGCGCACGAAGGTCAGCTCGACCTCGCTGTCGTTCAGGGAAATATCCGGGGTTACGTCCAACATGGGCTCGCATGGTAAGGCGGTAGACGCCCAGTCACAAGGACCGAGTTCTTCGAGGTTTTCGAACTAGTCTACCTGGCAGGATGAGCTGCAGCCATCACCGTCGGTGTTGTTGCCGTCGCCACTTGTTGGCACCCAACAGTTGAGACTTGCACTAACGCAACACTAAAAACTTGTATTCGTGCACCATTAACCACTTGTAGTGGTACACTGGTCTCAATTCGAGGATCCCGATGGCCACTGCCCATGAAAAACTCGCCGCCTCACTCGAGGCGTTGCGCCAACTGCAGCAGGATGCTGCCCGCGTGTTTCGGTCCGGACAGTTCAAGCGCGCAGATCGGGAGAGGCTCGTCAAAACCGGGTTCCTCCAGGAGGTGATGCGGGGTTGGCTGATCTCGTCGGACCCGGAGGGTTCGGCACGCGGCGACAGCACGGCGTGGTTTGCCTCGTTTTGGGATTTTTGCCGTCGGTACTGCGAGCACCGATTCGATGGTCAATGGTACCTGTCGCCCGAGCAGTCGTTGCTGCTCCACGCCGAGAACACGACGGTGCCGACTCAGTTGATTGTGTTCAGCCCGCGCGGCACACAGAACACCGTGGAGCTGTTGTTCGAGACCTCGCTCTACGATCTTCGGGTGTTGGAGATGCCGGCGCCCGAGGATCTGCTCGTCCGCGACGGTGTGCGCCTGTTCTCCCCAGAGGCTGCGCTGATCAAGGTCCCGGAGGGATTCTATCGGCGCTCTCCACTGGAGGCAGAGGTGGTGCTCGGCAGCCTGCAGCGGGAGCCGTCGCGGCTACTGGCGCGGTTGCTCGACGGTGGCCACACGGTGATCGCGGGGCGGATCGCCGGTGCGTTTCGTCGCTTAGGGCGGGGCGACATCGCCGATGACATCTGCGCGGCGATGAAGGCGGCTGATCACAACGTCCGTGAATCGGATCCCTTCACCCCCGGCCCCGGGAAGGTCGTCAAGTTGCGCTCGTCGTCGCCCATCGTCGGACGGCTGCAGGCGCTGTGGGCGTCGGGCCGAGACGCGGTCCTGGCGGAGCTTCCGGAACCGCCCGGCCCGCCGGTCGATCGCGCTGTCTATCTCCAGCAAGTCGACGATCTCTACGAGCAGGACGCGTACCACTCGCTCTCCATCGAGGGGTACCGGGTCACGCCGGAGTTGATCGAGCGGGTGGCGTCTGGAGCCTGGGACCCGGCGACCGACGCAAACGACCGTGAGAGCGGGAACGCTCTGGCAGCCTTCGGGTACTGGCTTGCGTTCGGGCGGGTCCGCAAATCCGTGGAGACGCTCCTTGCTGGAGACCTCAACCCGGGCGCTGTCCTTCGCGCGGACCATCGTGACTGGTATCGAGAGATGTTTAGACCGCAGGTTGCGGCCGGGCTCCTAGAACCGTCGATGCTCGCCGGATATCGCAGCCTCCCGGTGTATCTACGTGGGTCCCGCCATGTTCCACCCCGATGGGAGGTGTTGCCCGAGGCGATGCCAGCGCTATTTGATCTGATCGAGCACGAACCCGAGCCGGGGGTGAGGGCCGTCTTGGGGCATTGGCTGCTCGGGTACATCCACCCGTTTCCAGACGGGAACGGTCGAATCGCCCGCTTCGCCATGAATACCCTGTTCGCGTCCGGCGGATACTCCTGGATCGTCATCCGGGTGGAGACGCGCGACGAGTACATGGCCTCCCTGGAGGCCGCCAGCGTCGGCGGAGACGTTGGCCCCTTCGCCCGGTTCATCGGGCACCAACTGCGGAGCACCGGCCCGAAGTCAGTATAATGCCACCGGAATGGAGCGAATGAAGAAAGTTAGAAAGTTAACTCCGTCCTGTTTCACCGCAGTTGCTTCTCCGCCTTCTACGGAGGTGGCGTGCTTACCGACTGAGGAGATTTCACGCACTCGTATGAAAAACAGTCGTCTGGAGCCGAGATTGCGCCGATTCCGAGCTGTCCAGAGCTGGAATGGCCCCAGCAGTAGAGCGCTCCACTTCCCTGCACTGCGCAACCATGGAAGCTGATTCCAGCTGAAATGACATCGGTCATACCGGGGACGTCTACGGGAGCGAGGCGCTTGGTTGTCGTGCCGTCGCCCATCTCTCCACGCACATTCCAGCCCCAGCAAGCGAGTTGGCCGCTGGTTTGAATCGCACAGGTGGCTTGGCTGTCCTGAATGCCTCCCGTTACGTAAACCGCCTTTATCACCGGGAGCAGTTGGGGCTGAGCGAAGGGACCAGCGTCAGAGCTGTTGATCCCGAGGGTCCCCTGGTTGTTTGCCCCCCAACAACGGATATCGCCGCCACCATCGATCGCGCACGTGTGCACCCCGTACGCGCCAGAGCCATCAGCGGCACCACCGAGCGTCACCGACGCAATATTCACCGCCAAGTTGGGCACCTGCAGCGGAGTCGTAGACTCCGTTGGAGTGGTTCTACCGAACTGATAACTCTGGTTTCCACCCCAGCAGAAGACGTCACCGGTACTCGTCACAGCACAGGACGTTCGGTCACTTCGGGCGGAAACATCCACAGCTCCGCTGATGGTGGTAACCTGAACTGGCGCGCTCGAACTTTCGGTTCCTGCTCCGAGCTGTCCATGGCTGTTGCTTCCCCAACACCACACAGTTCCATCGCTTTTCAGAGCGCAAGTGTGCCGGGTGCCGCAGGAAACCTGAGTGGCCTGGTTGAAGACGTGAACCGGGACAGGACTATAGGACGGGGTGTTGGACAGGTCACCGAGCTGACCATCCGCGTTTTTTCCCCAGCACCATACCTGTCCAGTGTAGTCGACTGCGCAGCTATGTTGGTATCCAGCCGAGATGTTAACTATGCCCGAAATAGCAACATGGGTTGGAGCTACTGCAGGGGCATAGCTCCCCGTACCGAGTTGTCCGTCACTGTTGGAACCCCAGCACCAAACGCTTCCGTCGAGCAACATCGCGCAGGTGTGACCGATTCCCACTGTGACCTGTGCCCACAGGTCACAATCCTGCCAGCACGACGCCCGATCTTCGCCCAGCTCGAACTGACAGATTCCATCGCCACAGGTTGTGCACGAAGTGGTGTCGACATCCAAACAGCCACTAGTCGCGTCGCAACCGAGAACGCCCCCATTGAATCCTTCGGTCGTGCAGTCGCGCGCACCGAGCGCGGTTCCGTCGCAAACTTCCGAGCCTTCGATGACTCCATTGCCGCAGTCGTGACACACCGAGGTATCGAAGACACATTGCGTGGCGCATTCGAGATCACCATCAGGCAGGACGCCGCTGGTCACCGTAGCGCAAGTCCCGGACTGAAGATCGTCACCGTCACACTCTTCGTCAGCCTCAGCCAGATCGTCACCACAGTCACTACAACCAGACTCATCGAGCTGGCATGTTGGACTGCAGGTCAACTGGCCGCCGGTGTGTCCCACATCGCTGCACTGCAGGTTCTCTAGGTCTTCGCCATCACAGACCTCTGTGGTGTCTGCGATCCCATCACCACAGTAGGCTGTTCGACAATCCGTTCGGCAGGCATCTACTACACTATCACTGTTCTCCGAGCCGTTATCGCACTGCTCCCCATCTTCGAGCAGACCGTTTCCACACACCCTCTGGTTGGCGTTGTTGACGTTACTGTTGACGTTACTATTGCTTTGATCGTCACCGCATCCACCACCGACAACGAGCCAGAAAACACAAAGAAAATTCACCGAATATCTCATGGTTGCCACTGTCGACCTTCTGTCTAAAACGGGTTTCCCCTTCAGTAGGGGTACTGAAGCTGGACTCTTCCCTCCCAACGACCAAATACAATTCTGGCGGAGGATATGTTGCTGTAGCGGGACTTGTCAACGAGTTTGGCACAGACGGAGTTTCCAGACGAATACTCACCCCCAGCCAAAATCCGCTTCGTCCAGGGCGACCGCTGGGCTACCATGACAGGCAGACAAACGAACATCAGGTGGAGAAGGCCATGGACACCCCGATCAGGACCGCTACAATCACCGCGCTCATGGGAGTGGTGACCTTGGGGCTGTTGGCGGGCGGAGCCCACAGGGCGGAGGCGGACATCATCAAGGGGCCGCACCTGCAGGCGCTCCGTACCGACGGCATCACCGTGGTGTGGCAGCAGGAGAACGCCGGGCCGGGAACGGTGACCATCAATGGCACGGTGTACAACTCCCCCTCGAGCCAGACCCTCCACGAGGTGACCATCACCGGGCTCGTCGCGGACACGACCTACAGCTACACGGTGGACAGCGACGGGATCACCGACAGCGGCACCTTCACCACGGCCCAGTCCGATCCCCTGGCCTGTTTCGAGTTTCTGGCCGTGGGGGACAATCGCTCCATCCACGAAGACCACACCACCGTGGTCACCACCTTGCTGGCAGAGACCAACGCGCGGTTTCTGATGAACACGGGCGACATGATCTCCGCCGGAGAGGTGGCGGCGGACTGGCAGTTCTTCTTCGACATCGAGTATCCGCTCATCAAGGACATGCCCTGGTACCCCACCATCGGCAACCACGAGTCGGACGACGACGCCCTGCCCGTCTACTACACCGACTTCCTGGCGCCGCCCACCGACACGTCGGGCACGGAGAACTACTACTCCTTCGTCTACGCCAACTCCGCCTTCCTCGTGCTCGATGGCCACGTAGACGTGGTGCCGGTGGTGGGGGGGTTCTCCGCCGATCAGATGAGCTGGCTCAACGCCGAGCTGACGCAGTACTCAGGTGATCCGGCCGTACAGCACATCTTCGTCTTCACGCACGAGCCACCCTACTCCTCCAAGGACGGCCGCACGGGAAACTACAACCTCCGGGAGCTGCTGCGGGAGGCGTCGGACATCTTCGCCGTACACGGCGTGGACGCGGTGATCACGGGCCACGACCACTATATGGAGCGAGGCGAATCTCCGGCGGGGATCCGCTACTACATCATGGGCGGCGGCGGCGCGCCCCTGTACCCCAATGAGTCCGAAGGTGACCTCGGCTCCAAGCCGGCCACCTGGGAAGGGCTGTTCACCGACGCCCACACGGTGCACTACGCCCAGTCCATCCATGGCTATCTGCGGGTGACTGTGTGCAACGGTCAGGTGGACGCCGAGGTCATCGGCATCACGGACATCACCAACCCCAGCGGTCCCACGGTAACCGTCGTGGACACCACGAGCTGGAACACCGGAAACATCACGCCCCCCGGACCGGACGCCGGCGTGACAGACGCCGGAGTGGCCGATGGATCGACATCACAGCCGGACGGAGCAGTGTCAGACGACGCCGCTGTGTCGCCAGACGGTACGACACCCCAGACCGACGGATCTACGCCTGGCGCCGACGCCTCCACACCGCCAGCGGCCACCGACGGCGGCTGCGGCTGCCGCCAGACCGGCGGCGACGCCCCGGGCCTCGTCTTCGGGCTCGGACTCATGCTGCTGGGCTGGATCAGGCGCCGCAGGAGCCGACAGCGGTAGTCCTTCCGAGGGGAGTCGACGCTCTAGAAAGTGTACACGGTGGACTCGCCGGCCAACTCGGCGATGGTGGCCATGCCCGCGTACTCGACACCGGGTATCATGTCCCGCTCCGCCGGACACTGATCGCCGCACAGACCGTCGGCGCAGCGGGAGCAGAGCAGGATCTTGCCGCCAAGCTCCTGGAAATCCGCGACATACTCCGAGACCGGCCGGTCCTCGGGGATGTGGATCCCGGCCGAGCACTGCTCGTAAGCCCAACAGGCGCCGTCCATGGCCAGGTAGAGGTTGACCTCGTCGCCCACGGCCAGGGCACCAAGGCCGATGTGGAACGCCAGGGTGGCTTTCTTGCCGCTATCTGCCCGGCCGGTGGAGAGAATGATCAAGTGTTTCGACATGGGATCCTTCAGATGAACATGGTGGAACGGGCGTCCGACATGAGCTCCACGAAGCTAGCCACGCCCACATATTCCATGTTCGGGTAGTCAATGAGCTCCTCGGATTTGATCTCCATCAGCTCCATGCTCATGGTGCAGACCAGGATCTGTACCTCAAGCTCCGCCGCGATCTGGATCATCTCCTCGAGGGAGGCCATGCCCTGCTTCCGCATGATCGAGCGGATCATGGCCCGCCCCATACCCGCCATCTGCATCTTGGAGAGCTTGAGCTTACGGGATCCCTTGGGCAGCATCCAGCCGAACATCTTGCCCACCAGGCTCTTTGGGGCCCGCTTTTGGGCGTCCCGCAACGCGGAGGTCCCCCAGAACGTGAAGAACATCTTCACGTCCATGCCCGACGCGGCGGCGCCCGTGGCGATGATAAAAGCGGCGATCATCTTGTCCAGATCGCCGCTAAAAACACAGAGGCAGAGACGATCCTTTGGTTGGGACCGCTCCACGCGCTCAAGCCGCTTCAGAATCTCGGCCATGCCGGCCGCGGTGCCTGCTCCGGCGCCCACTTCGGCACCTGTCTCAGCGCCAAACACCTAGTTTTCCTTCCGAATCACGGCGATGACAACGCCTCCCTCCTGGGAGAGGGACACGAGGGCGTTTCCGGTCTTGCGGCACCAGGCACGCACGTCCGGCTCAAAGGCCCGGTCGTCGGCCTGAATCCGGATCTTGTCGCCCTTGGTAGACTTCTTCACGGCTTTGGTGAGTCGAACAATGGGCAGCGGACACTTCAATCCGCGGGCATCTACGTCCAAGACTTCTCTCCTTTGGGCGGCACGGGGATATCCTCCATGAGATCGGCAAGATCGAGCATAACGGTGGGAAGCCTGCTCGGGTCGCAGAACATCCGCACGGAGGAGAACAGGGAGTTTTGGAAGATCCGCTCCAAATCCGAAGTGGTCATGCGCTGTGGCTGAATCTGCTCAGCCTCGTACACCCTCCGCAAAATGGCGTCCACGTTGATCTGGCTCAGATGACGCCCGAGTACCAGACGAAGAGAATGATCCATGGTGCGTTCCTCCGTACGCAAATTGCCGACACCGATACGCCACTGTGTTGAGAAGTTTACTATAACACGCAGGTATGTCGTGAAACCACGACAAAATAACCACCGCCCCCGCACCGGTCCCAATCTCCACAAACCAAGCTATACCAGCTGTACCAGATAGAACTTCAGGTAGCGGGTCTCGGGCATGGCCAGCAACACCGGGTGATCCGCGGGCTGATAGCCTCGATACAGTACCCGAAGGGAGCGCCCGGCTCGTGCCGCCGCGGACTGCACGATCTCGAGAAAAGTGTCCTCGTAGATGTGGTGGGAGCACGAGGCCGTGGCCAGAACGCCGCCCGGAGCGAGCCACCTCAGGGCCGCCTCATTGAGCTTGCGATAGGCCTTGCGGGCCCGGGGAACGCCTTTGCGGTTGCGCGTGAAGTTGGGCGGATCCAGCACCACCAGGTCGAAGGGGTCGCCTCCCGGCGGACCGCCCCCGGCCAGGGCCATGACGTCGTCCTTTTGGATCGTCAGGCCGCGCTCGAGATCATTGGCCGCGGCGTTGGCCACCACCCGCGCAAGTCCCCGCTCAGAGACATCCACCGCCCGCACGGACCGTGCTCCCGCGGCCAGGGCGTTACAGGTGAAGCCGCCCTGGTAGCAGCACAGATCCAACACCCGGCTCCCCTCGGCATAGGGTCGGATGGCCAGCCGATGGTCCCGCTGGTCCAGGAACCACCCGGTCTTCTGTCCCTCCAGCACGTCCACCCCATAGCGGAGCCCGTGCTCCACCAACACCACCTCCGAAACCACCTCTCCCCGAACCACACCCACGCGCTCGTCCAGCCCCTCCTGGGTACGCCAGACCGTGTCGTTTCGTTCCACTATGGCCCGGGGCGAGAAGACCTCCTCCAAGGCGTCGTACAAAACCTCCCGACGCTGCTCCATTCCGAGGCAGGCGACCTGCACCACCAGCACCTCCCCGTACCGGTCCACTACCACGCCGGGGAGCCCGTCGGACTCGCCATGAACCACGCGAACCCCCGCCGGTGGCTCCGTCTGATCTTTGCCCAAGGCACGCTCGCGCCTCTTGTGCGCTGCCGCTATGCGCTCCACAAAGAAGGCTTGGTCCAGGGTCACGTCCCGGGACGCACCTGACAACAGCCGCACGGCGATGAGCGAGTGCGGGTGATAAAGCCCGACCCCGAGAGACTTGCCATCGGCCCGACGCAGCGCCACCAGCGCGCCCCCCTCAGGCGCTCCGGCGTCCCTGCCCTCCTCCTCGTCCCTTGGCCCGTCCCTTAGCCCGTCCCTTGGTCCGTCCCTTGGTCCGGGCTCTTTGCCAGACTTGATCTCGTTGGAAAAAACCCAGGGGTGGCCCGCCTCGAGCCGCTTGTGTCGGCCGGAGGCGAGGTGCAGTTGCGGTAGGCTCATTGGGCACCTATAGCCGAAACCGCTGCCCCGCGCCAGACCACGGCCAGCCCTACCGGTCCCTGGGAGGCCGCCCCCACGGGGTGCCGGTGAGGTCCACCTGCCGGAGGCTACGAAAGCCGGCCAGGGCGCCGAGGTGACGCTCCTTCAGGGGGGTCCACCGCAAAACCAACACCGCGAGCAGATGGGCCTGGGCGAGATTGCCCAGCCCGATGCCCGTCACCCGCGTGCGCCCCAGATCCAGGTGACGTAGGCACACCAGTGGCCGGAGGTGAACCAAGGCCGCATCCCCCACGTCGGTCCACGCTAAATCCAGACTCTGGAGCCGCCACAAGCGTCCCAGCCGAGCCACCCCGTCGCCTGTAATTGCGGTCCGTCGCAGGGCCAGGACCCGCAAGCCAGAGAGGTCCGACAGGTGGGCCAGGCCCACGTCAGTGATATTCGGGCCCAGACGCAGCACGCGCAGCCCCCCCAGACCGGCGACAAGATCCACCCCCAAATCCGTGACGCCCGTGTCCGCCAGATCCACCGATCGCAGCGACGTCATCGGGGTCAACCGGTCCACGCCGAAGTCCGAGATTTCGGTCCGTGACAAGTCCAACGCGCCCAGGCCCCCCAGGGGCTCAAGCCCGGCCAACGAGTCGTCCACCACCCGCGTCCCCGCGAGCAGGAGCCGACGTAGACCCACCAGACTCGACACAAAGCCCAGGTCGCGCACCGGAACGTCCGTCAGGTCCAACAGCCGCAGAGATTTCAGTCGCCGTAAGGGGCTCAACACGCGGTCGGCGGACCTTGGCCCAAGCCGCGCTCCCGCCAGGGAAAGCGCCTCTAATCGCCCCAGACCAGCCAGGACCGCCGCGGTGGTCTCACGGGTCAATCGGGCCTCCTTGAGGGACAAGGCGATCAGGGAATCGGCGAGCGGGCCGAGCCTCGTCAGGTCTGTGGGCACTCCCGACGTGGGCACCAGCGCCAGCCCGAGCCGTCGGGCGCGCCGCAGACACCTGACCACCGCGGGCGTCAGGGCATCCCCCTGTAGCACCACCCATCGCTCCCATCCACGATGGTCACACAACCACCGCGCCGCCATGGGGCCGGACAAGCCCGTCAGGTCCACGCCCAGCGCCCTCCCATTGAGCACCAGTCGACGCCCCTGTCGGGTCCACACCGCCCGGGCTCCACGTCGATGCCGCCACAGCCGCACCTCGCCGGTCAGCTCGTAGGCCAACCAGGATCCAGGCGCCGCGTAGGCGAAGCCCCACAGCGCGTCCGCCTCCCGCAGCTCCACAACGTCCGCCCACGCCGGCCGCCGCGCTACCGGAGCACCGGACAACGTCCGACACCCCGCTCCGACGATCAGCAGCAGAACGAATGCAACCTCGGTACCCGTCACAACACGCATGGATCACCTCCTTGGGAGGCAACCTATTCACAATGAATGCCAACCCACGCACATCCACAAGCACCTGAAATAACAGAGAATCATCCAGCCATGATCCGGTATCCGGATCCACGATCCGGTATTCGGATCCATCGGCCGATATCCGAACAGCTAGGGCTTCGAAGAGCGCGTAGGCGGGCGGTAGGCCAGCAGGATCCAGGCAGCGCGGAGACGATCAGACCAATTGGGCCCCGACAGCAGCCGGATCACATGGGAGATGCCCACCTTCGGAGCAGCCACAATGGCCTGGCGGGCAATGGGCAGCCACCACGTAGAGGTCTCGGGGACCTCCTTCAAGGCTTTGGCGAGGCGAATCGGGTCCTTGCTGAAGGTGAGGCCGAGCCGCCGCGAGGAGGCGCCTTTGCGAGCGACGAGACGGGCGAGCACCGGAAGGAACGCCCGACGTCGCTGCCTCGCCATGTTGCCATATGCAGCCAACCGCACCCGCCCGATAGAATCCCGGGCCAGGCGCAACAGGAGCTTGTCGGTGAGCTTCCCCTGGGCCGGCAGGTGGCGGGCGATGGACCAGCGCACAGGCCAACGTCGACTCCGGGCCGCCTGTCGCACGGCGAAGGGCATGGAGCCCAGACACCCAACCACAAGGCCCTTGGCGGCCAGGATCTGTAGCGTACGCACCTTGCTCTTCTGGGTGGCCTCGGAGAAGCGGTAGCAGCGCCCTTTGGATACCCGGCTGGAGATCACCAGCGCCTCGTAGGCCGCGAACTTCAGTCGCTGATTCCTGCGACCATAGGAATAGGGCAGCAGGAGCTTGAAAGACGCCGGCGTGGAGTAGGCGCCCGCCGACAGCAACGCCGCTCGGCGCACATCCCAGGACGTCTTCGGATCCCGGGCCAACCGCTCCACCTGAGGGTAGAGACTCACGGGACGCGCCACATGCCCCAGGACCGCGAGGGCAACCAGGCGGGAGGCGTCATCCCCCGCACCCAGCAGCTTGCCCAAAACGACCTCGGCACGCTTCCGCAAGGTGGGCCGCGGCAGGGTGTGCAGCAAGGCCGCCGCTCCCGCCCGCAGCTCCATGTCCCTGGCGCCGAGGCACTTGATCAAGGCTTGGCGGGCGTACCGGGCGCCCCCGGGCCGTTGAATCAGCCCCCGCAAAAACACCTTCGCTCGCTCGGGGCGCGCACGATGTTTGGCGAGCTGGCGCGCGAGGATCCGGTCCGCCACCGGATTGGCGCGGCGCACAAGCTGCGCCACTACCGCCGCGTGGGTATCCGAGCCTACCAAGCCGCGCAGCATGGCGCGGTACACCTCAAAGGGCATGTATGGATCCGCCAGGGTGCGCACCAGGTGCTTGGCGTCCACGGACTTGCCGCCCACCGCCGCCAGCCGGATCAACTCCACCCCAAAGGCGTGGGCAGCCCGGGCCAGGTTTCCCTTGCGAAAGGCCAGCCGAAGCCGCTCCACCGCTCGGTCAAAACGTCCCTGACGGAGGAACTTCCGCACGGCCCGTTGGGTCGGAAAGAGCTTCCGGTACACCCGGGCCAGACGGGCGGGCACATGAGGACAGCCGCGACGAAAGGTCCAGTCCAGATAGACGTGACCATTGTCGGACAGGACGGAACGCGGCGGTCGGGGATAGGTGTGTGACAGCAGCACCGCGTGCAGGGCGGTGTGGTCAAAGGGCTTGTACCCTGACGGTCGAATCACCCGCGCGGACTCGAGCTCTCCGGCGCCTGAGAAATGAATACGCAGCCGCACCGTCCTGCCGGGTGCGTTGAAGGGATCGGTCTCGATCATGCGCCGGGCGACCTTACGAATGACGACGTCAACCCACACCTTCGCCAATCGGGTCTGCACCGCCTTGAGGTACCGGGCCTCCGCAGCAGTTCGCCCAACCGGGACCGGCGCCAACCCCGGTGCCGGCCCCCCGGGCGCCACCGGTAGACCAGCAACAATCGCCAACACGCAAAGAGTCGTCATGGCATTTCCGTTCAGTGCAAAGGGTGACGTGTCCTGATCGACCTCCCCAAGGGTCTAAGGGGCAACCATACCATTGATCCCCAGGACATATCAGCCCAGGATCGGAACCACGACAAGGGGACCCGCTTCGAGGTGGCCCAAATTGGCCAATGGAGCCCATCCAAGGCCACCGATGCCAATGATATCGCCACTGACATCGGTGGCATGCGGTGTGCATAGACCTATCCCTTGAGGAGAAACTGCCATGCGCGAACACCTGCGAGTCGTCCCAGAGAAAAAACACAAGGTGCTCATCGCCGATGACACGACAGTGAACCGCTTCGTGCTGCAACACGCCGCAAAAAACGAGGGGCTGGAGACGCTCACGGCGACGAACGGAGCGGAGGCCCTGGTTGTGCTCAAGGAACACCCCGACGTGACCATCGCGTTGCTGGACTGGATGATGCCGAAGGTGTCTGGGGTGAACGTGGCCCGCTGGATCCGTCAACGGGAGACGGCCAACCCCGAGACGCCCTACACCTACGTGATCATGGTTACCGCCAAGGACCAGCGCAAGGATCTGCACGAGGGTCTGAACGCGGGCGCCGACGACTACCTGGTCAAGCCCGTGGATCCCGTCGAGCTGAAGCTGCGCATCGCCGCGGGCAAACGTATGGTGGAAATGCAGAGCCGTCTCCAATCCAAGATCGCCGAGCTCCGGCGTACCACGGCGGAGGTACAGGCCCTCCAGGGTCTGCTGCCCATGTGCATGTACTGCAAGAAGGTACGCGACGACAACGGCTACTGGGAACGCGTGGAGAAGTACATCCAGCGGAAGTCCGGCGCCGACATCTCCCACGGAATCTGCCCCACCTGCTACGACGCCCAGGTAGCGAATCTGAACGAGTAAATATCCCCCGGCAAAGCCGGGGGCATTACAATTGTGAGCCGCTCAAAGC
>JAOZUO010000078.1:0-5560 GCA_029938605.1 Deltaproteobacteria bacterium
GATCTACATCACGATGCTTTCGCCAGGCCGATACAATTCGGCCGGTTTCCCTGACTGAGCGTGCTCGTCGGCGCAGCTCTCGCCGTCGGTCCAGCGCTCCAGGGGGGGCAAACACTGACAGTCCGCGCGGAACTGATTGATGCGGGCCACGCAGTCGGCGTAGGGGTCACCGGTGTCGGGCACGGGCGTGGGTTGGCAGGGCACGATGGGTGCCGAAAGGGGACCGTCGCCACACTCCCCGGGGAGGCGGTCGTCGTCGTCCCCACAGCCCACCACCGGCACCAGCGCCAGCGCCATCACGACCACCACCGCAAGCGATAGATTGAGCAGAAAACCAAATACGCGCATGGAATATCTCCTTAGTAGACTCAGTCGTTCCATCATCACCGTTTTTGATTCCGAACGCCAGATGACTGTTTCACCTGACGCTTTGGGACGTGACGCCTAGAGACGTGACATGCCGTGACGTGTCGTGACGGATCCGTGGCACGGGGCCCATGGTTCGTGGAATCGTATTTACGGGTAACCTGTTGTAATAAAAGGCAAACAGCGGGTATTTCGAAGAAGTCTGTGTGTCATCTGCCTCTTGGCCCGCTTGATGCATTGGAGGGGGAGCGTATTTGAGGCTTAGGAGGCCAACATGACAAACAAACGGAATCTACTCGGCAACATCCTGGCGCTCGGAGCGCTCTTGACCATCGTGACCGTGGCTGCTTGCGGCAACGACTCGACTCCCTCGGACGGCGCCGAGTCACTGGGCGTGAACACCGACCTGGGCCCTCGCGAAAACCCCGATGGCGAGGAGCTGGGCGAGGAGTACCACCCCTTCTCCAAGACGTATCGCACCATCGCCCCGCTGGCTGAGCTGTACTTCGCCGGCATGGTGATTGGCGAGACCAACCAGGGCCTACTCGACGATGAGAAGGCCGACTTCGCCGAGCTGTACACCGAAGACGACGCTGCCTGGACCCAGCTTCGCACGGTGGGCGGCAAGGGCGACCTGGACGGCGACGGCTTCGACGAGATCGCCGTGGTCTACTATGTACCCGCCGATTCGGCGCTCAAGCTCAAGGTCATCGATGGCAGCGCTGGGCAGTACAGTGAGACCAAGACCACCGTGCTCGTGGGGCTCGAGCCCGTCGACGACAGCGCATTTCCGACGCCCATGTCGCTGGCCACCGGCGACCTGGACGGTGACGGTCTAGACGAGATCGCCGTCTCCTACGGCAACACCGTGTACCTGCTCGACGACGCCCAGGCCGGCCACGCGCTCCTGTCCTCGGTCACCTACCCCACCGACGAAGTGGCTGAGATCTCTTACATCAGCTTGACCTTTGGAGACTTCAACGGCGACGGCCGCCAGCAGCTGTTCGTTCTGCATTCCCAGTACGGCGACGAGAACGGTTGGGTGGCGTATCATCGCTACGACACCTCCCTCGACGCCGAGAGCGCCGGCGACCAGCTCATCATCCGGGTGGATCTCGCCACGCACGTGCCCTTCCTCGCCAATGCGGTGGCCGGTGATGTGGACGGCGATGGGCTGGACGAGCTCGCCATCCGCGCCTGGAGCCCCGACGGTATCTTCACGACGATTCTGGACGACCAGCGGCAGGCGTTTGTCCAGCGGGTGGCGCGCCCGGCCGCCACCATCGGTCTGATGCTGGCGGTCCTGGACGCCGACGGCGACGGGGTCGGGGATGTGCTGTCGGGCAATGAGCTGCTCGGCTATAGCAACAACACGCAGGAGCTCTCGGTGAAGGGCTCCGTGGGGTCGGCCCTCGCCTTTCCCTTTGGCAACTCCCTGTTCGGGACCGTCGCCGTGGGTGATTTCAACGCCGACTTCAAACAGGACGTCGCCCTCTTCGACAACGGCTCGGTCCGGATTTACGGCATGGACCTCGAAGGCAACTTCGTGCAGCGTCAAGCCCTCGTAGCCCCCTCCAACGGCGCCCAGTGGCCCATTCTGGTAGGGGCCAACGTGGACAACGACTCGCTGGTGGTCAAGTACAACGGCGATCACGAGCTCCTTTTCACCAAGCCCCAGGTGCTCGCGGTCATGGCGGCCCCCCCCGCCTACGCCGGTCGCAACGTAGAGGGCTCCTGTACGACCTTCGGTCGCATGAGCGGCAGCGAGACCGAGACCACCAAGGCCCACGGCTTCACCGCCGGTGTGTCGCTGGGCTACGAGCACGAGGGCGCGGTCTTCGGCATCAAGATCAGCGGATTCGAGGTCAAGGCCTCGGTGGAGATGGCCATGGACTGGTCCTCCACCACCTCCAGCTCCCAGGAGACGTCGGTGGCCTTCACCAGCGGCTCTGGCGAGGACAAGGTCATCTTCACCGCCATCCCCTACGACGTGTACTACTACGAGGTGGTCTCGGCCCCCGACGCCTCCATGGTGGGCACCATGATCTCCATCAGCGTACCCCGTGAGCCCCAGACCATGTCGGTCTCCCGCACCTACTACAACGCCCACAACGGCGACGCCATGGACATCGACGAGACCGTGCTCGGCCACGAGATCGGCAACCCCTGGTCCTACCCCACCGTCACCGAGCGCCAGGCGCTCATGGCGGGCGGCGGCTGGATCAACGAGGAGGCGCAGTTGGTGGGTGAAGGAACCGGCGAGACGACCCTGACCATCAGCGTCACCGAGGGCAAGGGCACCGGCCAATCCCTGGACATCGACGCCAAAATCGAGACCGAGGTCAGCGCCGGTGGCATCAAGGCGGGCGTATCGGCGGGCTTCCACTACGGCCACGAGTACAGCGCCCACGCCTACGAGGGCCTCTTCCTCGAAGGCACCATCGCCGACATCCCCGGCGACGCTGAGCGCTACAAGGCCGGCATCTTCGGCTACTCCCACACCGCCACCAACGGCCAGACCTTCCTCGTGGTCAACTACTGGGTCACCGAGTAGCTGCTCCTCCCCTCACCCTGCATCCCGCACTCCGCACTTCGCACCCCGCTCTTTCTCGGTCCGATCATTTACTACGCACTCCACAAGGCCGCGACAGACTCTCTTTCCACAGTGCCGGACTCACTCTTCACCACCGGTGGTGAAGAACGATATCGCCAGCCGCACCGCCCAGTAGCGCAACGTCCCCGCGTTCGGTTCGGGCATCGGATGATGTCGCGAACGCTCAGGAGTGGATTCATTTTTTCTGAATCAATAAAAAAAATCCGGCAGTCCCCCAACGTTGGCGGATTCACCGGGCGTGTGCGCCAGCGACCCACGCTCGACGTCTCTGGTATACTTGGCGCCCGTCTCCGGGAAATGACTCAGGGCAAACAACCCTTCTTCTTGCTCATCTTGCCGCGCTTGACGGTGGAGCTGGTGCCATCGAGCATCACGCACCAGCGGGACTCGTCCTCCTCGGTGGAGACGCTCAGAGCGACCTTTTTCAGGCTGGAGTGGACGTTATAGCAGAAGCTGAGGCCGATCTCGGCCTTTCGGGCAGTGTAGCCCAAGGGCTTGAGCTTTCCTTTGTGGAGCATGTTGCCTGTCCGGCAAAACATCAGCACGTCTGTTTTGATGAACTTGTCGCCGTTGCGCTTAAAATGCGCTGTGGCGGCGTCGACGAAGCCGGTTAGCGCTTTTTGGGCTACCGCTTCCGGATCGGCTTTCTTGGATTTCTTTTCGCCACAGGCCGGCGTCGTCACAAGGATGGCGACCAGCAGGACGCCGGCTACCAGGTTCAGGGTGATCAGGAGTGCGGAGTTGCGTGCGGAGTTGCGTGCGGAGTTGAGGGTCATGGAATCCTCTTTTCGTGTTGCAATGGGGCCGGATCAGCGCTTGGCGGTGCCGGCGAAGAGCCTGGGGCCGGAGAGGGGCTCGCCTTTGATGTAGTAGCGCATGACCCGTGGGTCGAGGCGCGTGGAGATGCGCCGCTCCTTGCCGGCGGGACGCTGCATGTGCGGAGGGAACACCGACGATGCGGCAAGTACCGGTGCGGTGAGGTAGCGCAGGCGCACTCCCTTGGGCGGCAGGCCGGCGGGGGCGGGGCGTTTGGTGCCGTACCGCGCGAGGTGGTACCCCCAGGGGCCGAAGGTGGGGATGTAGGCGTGCAGAGGCAGGACCGCGTAGCCGGCTTCGCGCAGAGTGTCGTATACGCACCAGTAGGAGCGGCGGGTGGCGTAGGGGCTGCCCGCCTGGGTGAGCACGATGCCGCCGGGGCGGAGGCGGTGGCGTAGCTGCAGGTAGAACTCCAGGGAGTACAGCTTCGCCAGGTCCGGGGAGCGCGGGTCCGGGAAGTCGGCCAGGATGACGTCGTACCGATCCGGCACGTTGGTGATGAACAGGTCGGCGTCCAGGTTGCGCACCCGCACCTGGGCCACGGGCTCCTTGTAGCGCTGGAGCGCCAAACGGGGGCGCTCGGCGTATTTGTAGATGGTGCGGACGGTCTTGGCGTCGCTGATGCCCGCCGGCGGAAGCTCCCGTACGCGGTCCGAACGCAGGGAGCCGCCGTTGAGCTTCACCAGCGGCGCGTAGGTGCGGGCCAGGTGGGTCATGGCCGGGTCCAGATCCACCAGGGTGACCCGTCGCACTGACGGCCACTTGAGGATCTCGCGCACGGCGAGGCCGTCGCCGCCCCCGAGCACCAGCACGTCCCGGGGCGGTCGCCCCAGGGCCATGAGCGCCGGGTGTACGAGCATCTCGTGGTAGATGAACTCGTCCTCGGAGTCCAACTGGAGCCGCCCGTTGAGAAACAGCGTCAAGCGGGCGCCGCGGCCGGTGATCACGATGTCCTGATAGGGCGTCTGTAGCTGGTGCTGGATGGGCTGGGCGTACAGGTGCTGCCGGGCGGTGTGGACCAGGCGCGGCGAGCCGAGGGTGAAGGCCGTGAGCCCCGCCACCGACGACACCAGGAGCACCACCAGGGCCAACCGGTGGGTGAGCTGTCGCCAGAAAATCGCCATGGTGAGCAGGGCCACGCCCAGGTTCACCAGACCGAGGATGAGGCTGATCTTGTCCAGGGCGTACAGGGGCAGCAGTATAAAGGCCCAGATGAGCGCTCCCCCCAGGGCTCCCAGGTAGTCCAGGGAGAAGACCTGGCCCATGTTGTGCCGAAGCTGGGGCTGCCACCGCTGGTTGATGCGCATGAGCAGGGGGATCTCCATGCCGATGCCGAAGCCGATGGTCACCGCCAGCAAATACAGCACGAACCGGAAGTGCTCCAGGTAGGCGAAGGCCAGGTACAGCAGCACCGCCGAGGTGCCGCCCACGGTGCCCAGCAGGATCTCCACGGCCACGAAGATGGCGGCCAGGTTGGCCTTGTTCTTGATCCATCCCTGGGCCATGCCCGCGATGCCCATGGCCGAGAGCATCAGCGCGATGATTATGCTGAATTGCTCGATGGAGTTTCCCAGCAGGTGGGTGGCCACCGTGGAGAGGCAGTATTCGTACACCAGCCCCGACCCACCCAGGAACAGGACCACCAGCGCCAGGAACCAGCGAATGGTGCGCGAGGGGGGGGGCTCCGGCGCGGCCGGTGTCACTGGCGCCTCCGGCGCGGCCGGTGTCACTGGCGCCTCCGGCGCGGCCGGTGTCACTGGCGCC
>JAOZUO010000078.1:5660-35856 GCA_029938605.1 Deltaproteobacteria bacterium
GTCACTGGCGCCTCCGGCGCGGCCGGTGTCACTGGCGCCTCCGGCGCGGCCGGTGCCTCGTCAGGCTTGTTTTTCTCAGATGTGTCGGCGGAAGCCGTTTTTGTTTTTTTCTCGGAAGTCACGCCGCGCAGTGTAGCGACATCCCCGGTAGGGATCCAGGGGACAAGATAGGTTCGCGCCTTTGCTGGCTGACACCGCCGTGACACCGCCGTGACCAGCGTCAGGCCCGGACCTTGACTCCTCGCTGGTTGAGGATCGGCTCAGTAGCAATTGGGGCGGCCGGAGACGGGATCGGGCTCGTTGGTGGGCAGGATGGACAACAGGTACTCGTAGTTTTGTTGGCAGAAGACCTCGGGGCCGCCGCCGTTGAGCTCGGAGCGCTCGAGGAAGGGGCGGTTGGAGCCGGCGTCCATGAGTCGGTTCGGACCGTCGCTGGGGTTGTGAAACAGGTCGCCGCCCGGATCCGAGAGGCCGAGGCTGTGCCCCAGCTCGTGGGCCATGGTGGTGCCCAGAACGTTGCCCAACACGAAGATGGCGCAGAGGATCCGTTCGCTGCGGTTCCCTGCCGGACACCCGTTTCCGTTGGTGAGCAGGCTCAGTCCGGCCAGCTCGTCACTTTCCACGGGCTTGCCGTAGCCGGGTCGCAGGGGATCGAAGATGTCGTCGAACACCTGCGACGACGAGGGAATGGAAGAGACGCCGTCGGGCGGGTGGTCGCTGAAGGCGAGAAAGGACTCGACGAAGATGCCGCCGTAGCCCGGGTAGCCGTCCTCCTGGGTGAGGGCGTTGACCCCGCCGATGCGGTCGTAGAGCCGAAGGTTTCCCACGTCCTTACCCGGGCTGTTGTCGTATCCCATGAGCCCCAGCCCGTTGGGATCGATGCCCGTGATGTCCACCTGGGCGTACCAGACCCAGTCGGCGGGTGGGCTGTCGGAAAACTCCACGCCGAGGCCGCGGTAAAGCCAACGGGCCTTGGCCATGATCTGGGCACGGACCTGCTCGTCAGCGGCCCACATGCCGAAGAGCTCCAAGGCGTCCCGGTAGCCCTGGGTGAAGTTCACGTACACCATTTGGCGCACCGGCTCGATGCGGAAGCTGCCCGTGATTGAGGCGCTGGTGTAGGTCTCGGCGCCTTTGACGATGCGCGGGGTGAAGGTACCCGACACCGTGCCAGACTCCGAACGCAAGTCCACCAATTGACCGAGGCTGTCCTGCTCGTTGAGCACGTAGCGCGCCCGTATGCCGCTGTCGAAGGAGGCGATGAGAGTGAAGTCCAGATCGCGGCTGGGGCCGCCCTCGTCGGGGGTGAAGGTGCCCACGAGGTCCAGCTCGGTGGTCTCTCCATCGCCGCCGCCCACGAAGCCCGCGCCTTCGAAGTCCACGTAACCGCCCAAAGATGCGCCGTCCTCCTCCACGCTGTCGAGTACGAGGGGCAGCACCGTCACGGTCAGGACGGTCTCCGCCGAAGTGGTCTCGGTGCCGTCGGCGTGTTTGTTCACGACCTGGAGGGTGGACTCCAGGGTGCCCGGATGTACGCTCACCAGGTCTGGGGTCAGGACCATGAAGCCGTCTCGCCGGGCGGCTTCATCGACGACCGTGAGAGGCACGTCGAGGCCCGAGACCGTGGTGCCGTTTTGATCGCAGGGCTCGAAGGCCGCGTCCCGCAGGTAGCAACCGCTGACCCGCAGGAAGGTGGCGCCCTCTTCCCCGCCGAGCAGCAGATCGTCGGCAAGCACCGTGATCACGGCGTTCAAGTGGTAGCTCCCGCCGTAGCCGACGCTCACCAGGTAGGGCTCCAGGGTGGGCCGGCACATGAGCCCCACACCCACTGCGGGAGTGGCGTGGATCGTACCGCTGGCCAGGGAGGCCACCTCCAAGACGGCTTCGCCCAGGAAATCCCCCGAGGCTTGGGGACAGAGCCGCACGTAGAGGTCGGGACTGAGGGTCACGTGGAGCTCTTCGGCGGAGATGACATCCACCAGCAGCCCCAGGTCCATGTCCTGGCTCGGGCCACCACCGCCGTCGGGGGTGAATGTGCCGGTGAGCTTCAGCCGGCTGGTGCCCAGCACTTCGCTCACGAAACCTTCGCCGCGCACCACCAGGGTGGTTCCGGGCAGCACGGTGATGGGCTCCAGGGAATGGAGATGGATCTCCTCCGCCCAGGTCTCCCGGGGGCCATCTCCAGTGGCGCAACCCGAAAGACCCGCGAGACCCGCGAGACCCGTGAAACCGGCGAGACCTACCAGACCGGCGGCCACCACCAGGGTCATTGCGGCCCAGGCCCGGTGTGGGCCGGAGGCTTTGCTCATGTTCATGATCTTCGTCTGCACCCTACTGGACATCGAACCCGATGACGTATTCGTTGGTGGAGTCCTGGTAGCCCTCGACCACCACGTAGTAGGTGCCCGCGGCGCTCACCGTATAGGTCAGTTGCTCGTCCGAGGTGCCGGACTGGCCATTGGCCGAGTCGCAGCAGGGCGTCAGGTTGGTTTGGCCGTCCCGGTCGTAGAAGTAGACGTCCAGATCCTGATCGATGTCGACCTGGTCGAACAGCAGGTCCACTTCCAGGGTGTCGCCGGCCTGCAGATCGATCTGGTACCAGTCCACATCTCCCTCGCAGATGGTCATTTCATCCACGAGATCCGAGTCTATCACCGGGATCGCCTCCAAGGCGCCGTTGGAGGGCTCCCATCCGTCATCCGAGCAGCAGCCTCCGGGGAGCATGTTGATGACCAGGTCGTAGGAGGCGTCGACCTGCGCGTCGTAGGAGTAGACGATGATGAAGTAGAGCCCCGGCTGCAGACAGGCCGTCACGTTCTCGTTGTCCGTGACTCCGTCGCTCGACGTCAGGGAGATTTCATTCTCGTCAACCAGCTCGAGGTCGAGATCGCCGTTGGAGTGAGAGAACAGTATCGACACGTTGACCTCTGCGGCCCCGGTGAGCGGCAGGGCGTAGAAGTCTTCGTCTGACCAGCCCGCTCCGTCGTCGCACATCTTGAGTCCGGTGTAGGTCCCCGCCGCCAGGTCGGGCACCCCCGGGTCGGTGAGGAAGTCGTTGTCCTCCATGGAGTCGTCCACGCAGACTCCCTGGCAGCTGGAGTTCGGGGGCAGACAGACCAGCCCCGATGAGCCGCCCACGCTCGTCCAGGCCGACGCCGAGCAACTTCCACCGTCGGTGCAACCGGCCCCGGGGGACGTGCACTCATCCAGACAGCTTGCGGTGGTACCCGACAGGGCCACGCACATGGCCGAGGTGCACTGTACGTCCGCGGAGCAGGCCTCGCAGTGGGCGAGGGTCTCTCCGGTGGCGGGCCGTTCCACTTCTACGGTGAAGACGTCGTCCGCCGGCGCCGTGGTGCGGTGGTCGCAGGTCCCCTCTTCGTCGTCGTCGTCGGTGGCTTCGATGAAATAGTAGATTGTGCGCACGGTGCCCGCCGGCTCCGCGATGACGGGATTGGGCACTGCGACGGTGTACTCGCCGGTCAGGGCGTCCCCCGAGGTGCGAATCATGAGCAGCTGCACGAACTGGTCAAAGTCCGGGTTGGCTGGATCCGTTGGCGGTTTGCCGCTGTAGTAGAGCACTGGTTGACCGGGCACTCCCAGGTCGTCCGACACCTGCGCCGTGATGGGAATGTCCAGCAATGTGGACTGCTGCCCAAGGGGGGTGTGCGTGATGACCGGACCGGTGCCCGGGCAGTGTTCCAGCTCTCGACGCAGCACGATCACATATTTTTTTCGGCCGATGTGACCGGCCCGGTCGTCGGCTTTGAGGTTCAAAGTGTAGCGCTCGGAGCCCTCGATCTGCTTGGCCGTGGGGCACCAACTGAAGATCCCCGCCATGGGGTCATCCTGCACGAATTCGTAGCCGTCCTCGACGGGCTCCTCCACGGAGATATCTACGTCGGGCGAGTCCGGGTCCTCCACCAGGATGTCTAACTCAATACAGGAGGACACGGAGAGATCCAGGGTGGTGCCCGAGCCCAGGGGCTCTCGAAACACCGGCACGGCGCTCCCCGCCGACACCGTAACCTGGAAGGTCTTCGAGGTGCTGTCCTTGCCGTCGGACACCGAGATGGTCAAGGCGTGGCTACCTACGTCTACGGCCAGGGGAGTCCAGTGAAAATAGGCGCTGGTCTGGCCGAAGGGCACGAACCGGGGCGGGTGCGAGCGCGTGGTCAAATCGGAGATGGACTCGGCGCTGACGCTGAAGGTGAGGCCATCACCGTCCGCGTCGCCGGCCACGATCTCCAGGGTGAGCTCTGTACCCACTTCCGCGTTCTGGTCGGCGATGGGCTGGAGGTTGGGTGGTGAGTTGCCCCCACAGGCCGCCAGCAGCGATGCGATAACGACAAGCCCAATCAGGGTGGCCGAAGACCTCGGAAGGATAAGGCTAAGCACGATGTGCCTCCTGTAAGTATGTACGACTGGTTCTATACTGACCCATCCGGGTGCCGCCCACAACCCCTGAGACTCTGAGGGTGCCGATCCCCGGAGGGCTTTGTCGAATGGTCAGAAGAGGCGGGAAAGGAAGATCAGCGTCCCGGGGACGATGAAGAACATACAGAGCACGAACGCGATGGCCACGACCCGGGAGCGGCTGGCCAGTCTCGCCAGTCCCTCGGCCAGGCGCAGGGGGATCTCGCGGATCGCCGCAATGGGGTAGATGAGCAGGGTCCCGGTGAGGTTGAACAGGCAGTGGGTGAGGGCGATGGTGAGCCCCGCCGCGTTGCCCGTCAGGGAGGCCAGCATCGCGGTCACGGTGGTGCCGAGGTTGGCGCCCAGGGTGATGGGGAACACCTGACGGAGGGTGACGACCCCCGTGGCGGCCATGGGCACCAGCAGGGAGGTGGTTACGCTGCTAGACTGTACGATCGCCGTTATGATGAGGCCCAGGAGGATGCCCATAATGCCCGAGCCGCCCACGGTCTTGTGGAAAAAGCTCTCCAGGCGCGTGATCAGCAACGAGCGCATGACCTTGGTGATGTAGATCAGGCTCACCACCAACATGACCATGCCCGTGACCACGAGGATCGTGCCGGCCCAGCCTTTGCCCAACCCCGTGAACAGGCTCTTGAACAGCAAAATGAGGGGTTGGGTGGCCACCTTCACCGGGCTGGCGAAGGACATGGAGGCGGAGCCCACCAGGAAGGTGGAGATGTACTCGGCGGACCGCTGCAGGTAGTGGGTGTAGTACTCCAAGGGGAGCAGCAACATCACCACAAGTACGTTGAAAAAGTCGTGTACCGTGGCCGCGGCCAGGGCCCGGCGGAACTCCGCCTTGCGGGACATGTGCGCCAGGGAGACCAGGAGGTTGGTGACCGTGGTGCCGATGTTGGCGCCCATGACGATGGGGATGGAGGCCTCCACGGTCAACGTGCCCGCGGCCACGAAAGCCACGATCATGGAGGTCACCGTGGAGGAGCTCTGGATAATCGACGTGGCCAGAATGCCGATGAACAGCCCGATGAAGGGATTGGAGGTCGTGGCGATGAGCGCGTTGGCAAAGGGCTTGCCGAAGGTCTTGAACCCCGCGCCGAGCATGCCAATGGACACGAGGAATACGTACAGCAGCACCACCACGAGCAGTCCGCCGCCCCACGCGCGGAGGCTGCTGCCCTCCAGGCCGCTGGTCTCCAATTGGGTGACGGGCCCGGTCAGCTCCGGGGCGGTCTCCTGGGTTGTCGCGGATGCCTTTGCTGAAGGTCGTTCGGACATTCAAGCTCTCCATTCGCGCAATGGTTATGATCGACCTGCTAGAGGTTCGTCAAGCAGAAGTTAGGGAACCGTCGGCGCGTTATTTTTTTGCGGTGCCCGAGTTCTATGCAGCGCAGAAAAACAACAAACAATACAGGGGGATGTGTCCTGTTGAGGATGTGGGTTGTTTGGCCTTGAGGAGACGGCCAATCGGTGGGGCTCCGGTGAGTTTCAGTGGGGCCGGCGCCGCAGCACGTTCACGAGGCACCGTACGGTGCCGTTGTGACGGTAGATCCGACGTACGTCAGCTCAATGCCGGTAGGCGTTCGACGCCTTGTGCCGGAGCTTCTTGATCATGTGGCGGCGTTGGCGGGGGCGTGCCGACGGGCGACGGACTTTGCGTGCGGCCCGCGACAGGGAGTCTGCCTCGAAGGCGTAGGACCTCTTTTTGACCTTGTAACGTCGGGTGTAGGTTCGTAGGCGTCCGGCGGCCTTTCGCAGGAGGTTTCCCGCCACCACCGTTTTGCCGAACTGGTAGGCGGTCATGGCCTTATGGGTCAGCCGGTTGGCCTGGACTCGTGCCACGCGCCCGGCCACCCGTACGTTGGTGGTGCGTTGCACCTTGGCTCGGTCCGACGTCATGCGGAAGGCCACCCGCGCGGCGCTGCGATGGGTCCGTCGTTTGGGTCCCACCGCGGCGTAGGAGAGCCGTAGCTGGATCTGCCGCGTGTCGACCGTCGAGCCCGTGGGCAGCCGGACCTTCACCAGGGCCTTCATGGTCTCGCCTCCGGCCAGATCGCTCACCGCAACGCGCACGTTGTTGCCCCTGCGGTGCACGGCGTAGCCGGGCACGGACTCCACCCGGCAGCCCGGGCAGGCCTCCACCTGCAGGTTGATGCCCGTGGCCACGATGCGCTGCACACCCTGGATCTCCTGGCGGAAGATGGACACGAGATCCTGGGCCCGGGAGATGTAGTGGTATCGCCCGCCGCCGTATTCGGCGAGGCTCTGCAGCAGCAGCTCGTTAAAGTGCTGGCCCACGCCCATGGTCGTTACGCTGGCCCTGCGCTGCCGCGCCGAGGCGGCCATGGAGCTTAAGGATCGCGGGTGCGTGACCCCCACATTGGCCAGTCCGTCGGAGATGAGGATCACCCGGGACACGGCATTGCGTTCCCGAGCTTGCGTGAGCTGCCGCGTTCCCACGTCCAGTCCGCCACCCAGGTTGGTCATATCGCTGGGGTAGATGCGGGTGATCCGGCGCGCCATCCAGGCGCGGTTCGCCGTGGTCACCGCCGTGAGCGGAAACTGGATGGACACCCGCGTGTTGTAGGTCACCAGGGACAGCCGGTCCTGGGCGGTGAGCACCGACAGCAGGTACTGTGCCGCCGCGCGGGCCTGGGCGATCTTCCGGCCCCCCATGGACCCCGAGGTGTCCACCACCAGCGCGATGTCCAGCGGCTGCCGCCGCGCCCTGCCTGGTGCCGGGCAGGCTTCCACCCACACGTCGAAGTAGGCGTACCCGTTGCCCCCACGATACACATAGGGACTCAGCGGTTTGGCCTTCATTCGCACGCGTTGTCCCGACCGGCAGTGTGCCGGCACCGCCGTCGCCACCTTCCGGGTGACCGCCGTCCCCTCGGGCTTCTCATACAGCGCACACCCTTGCCCGCCCAGCATTAGCACCACCGCCATTACGCAGCCGTATTTCCACATGGACTCGCCTCCTGATTTGAGATTCATCTCCTCCAGTACGCACGTAGGGGGCAATAGGTCTGGGGATGATTCCAGGCGGGGATTCTGTGGGGTGGTGTGTGTGCGCTGGGACCACAGTAGTCCAGTGTAAGCGTGTGTCCTACAGTTTTCGGTTGCAAAGGGTGGCCATTTGCGGGTATTGAACTATAGGTAGATATTCCAATCCCTGTATGAGGTGTTTCCTATGTCGAGCGTGCGTTATTCCAAGCTGGTGCTGGTGCTGGTGCTGGCGCTGATGGTCGGTCTGGTGGGGGGTGTGGGTTCCATGATCGGTTGCTCCACGAGCAGCGGTGAGGAGGAGTTCATCATTATCCCCGAGGGCAAGGCGGACGACTTCTTCGCCATGTCTGCCCAAGAGTACGTCATGGAGGGGACGTCCAAGGTGACGCTTGAGGCCAGTTATGCCGGAGCCTCCGCTGAGGATCGGCTGGCCCGGGCCAAGGAGCTCATCGGCTACAAGCACATCGTCATCGAGTGGTTCTTGAACGTGTACCTCATCGACAAGAGCGACCACGACGACAATGAGGACTACGGCGGGTTCAAGTCCATCGTGAAGGCGGGGTCCTACGAGGACATGAACATCACCGAGGTCGATGAGCTGAACTTCGAGTTCAAATTCCAGATGATCGTCGGGGGTGCCAAAGACCTCATGACGCTGATCCCCAGCCAGGACGTCGGCGATGGCAAGCGTAAATTCACCCTGCAGATGGGGATCGTCACGAATGAGTATATGGACAACCTGGAGTTCAACAGTGAGTGGTACCGCTCCTCCAGGTGGAGTGACTGGACCCCCATTGGCAAGGACCCCGAGGACCTCGAGCCCATCGAACTGACCGTGTGGCCCGAGACCCGCAGCGTGGACGCTTGGATCGACTACAACGCGCTTTACGCCGACGGTCGGGTCAGCATCGACGTGCACTTTGGCTGGGACTATCACGGGGAGTACCACCTCAAGCACTCAAAGGCCTTTTACGAGTGGCTCACGACCATGATGGGCTTCGCTTCCCCGGTGGACTCCTACGATTTGTACACCCGCACCTCCGGCCCCCTCACCAAGACCTTCACGGCCAACGGCCGGGAGATTAACGCTGAGATTCGACTGTACTGGGGCAAGCCTGGCACCGAAACGGACCCGGACACGGCCGCCGGCGGCATTGCGCTGGAGGACGACATGCGCGAGAGCTTCCGCAGCCGGGATGTGATCATCTATTCGGGCCACTCGGGCTTCCTCTACGGCTTCGCCCTGGCCAACTGGCGCACCACTGACGAGGGAGACTTAGACGACTCCGAGGTGGCGGGTCTGGACATGCCCACGACCTATCAGTTGGTAGTGGCCGAGGGCTGCGACACCTACGCCATCGGCGAGGCATTCTGGTCCAACCCGGCCAAGCCGAACCACAGCAACTTAGACATCATCACCACCACGAGTTTTTCCAACGCCTCCACCCCCGAAGTGGTGCAGGACGTAATTCGGGCCCTGGTGCCGCGGACGGGCGACCTCGAGCCCCAGACCTACGGAGAGCTGCTCGAGGACCTAGACACCAATAGTTACTGGTTCAACACCATGTACGGCGTTCACGGCATCGACGACAACCCCCGGCTCCACCCCTATGCTGACCTGACCGTGCTGTGTCAGGCCTGCGAGTACTCGAGCCAGTGCGGCGGCGCGGGCAACCAGTGCACCCGCCTCAGTGACACCGAGAAGATCTGCACGGCCTTTTGTACGGACGATTCGGGCTGCCCCGAGGGATTCTCCTGTCTGAAGTCGGCCCAGAGCTACTACGTCACCTCCAAGCAGTGCGTGCCCAACACCCGCAGCTGCGCGCAGGGGCCGGATATTTCCGGGCCCTCGGTGATCATTAACGAGGTGCTCGCGGATCCGCCCATGGACCTGCTCGGGGATGCCAACGGCGACGGCGTGCGCAGCTTCTCTGATGACGAGTTCGTGGAGCTGGTCAACGTCTCGACCGAAGATGTGGACCTGTCGGGCTACACGCTCTCGGACGGCCTGCGTGTACGCTTCACCTTCGGCGCCGGTACGATCCTGCCCGCCGGTGGTGTGGTCGTGGTCTTCGGCGGTGGCGACGTGTCCAGCTTCGTCGTGGCCACCACGGGGGCGATTTTCGCCTGTGACGCCGGCTTTGGCCTTACCAACACCGGCGACTCCGTGACTTTGGCTGACGCCTCGGGCGATGTGGTGGACCAGATGTCCTACGGCAGCGAAGGTGGCCACGACCGCTCCCTCACCCGCGCGGTGGACGGCGATCCCGAGGCCACCTTTATCGCTCACCCCGACCTCGAGTTCTCTCCCGGCTTCAAGTCCAACGGAGACGATTTCTAGAGCTTCGCAAGCCGCTCCATTCCATTCTCCAGACGCCCCTCCGAACCCCTCGAATCCCTCGACGTGGACGCGGGTGCGAATACAATAGTATACTGCCGACTGGTCGCGTAATCGGTGCTCAGGGAGACTCACGAATGCGCTGTGCGAATCATTCATCCATCCAGAACCTTCGAGGCGCTCGGGGATGGGGAGTGGCGGTGCTCCTGGCCCTGACCTTGGGGGGGGCGTCGGTGGCTTTGGCCCGCAAGGCGACTCCAGGCGCAGGTTCAGTCACGGCTCAGCCTCAGTCCGACGTTTTGCGTACCAAGGCGCGAAAGATTTTCATCCAGGGGCAGACCCACTACAAGCTGGGGCGGTTCCACAAAGCGCTCATTGCCTACACCCGCGCCTATCAGCTCCTCCCCCTGGCCGGATTTTTGTTCAACATCGGCCAGTGTCATCGGCTCCTGGGACAGTACAAGCGGGCCATTCACTTCTACAGGGGCTACCTGCGGGAGACCCCGGGGGCCCCGAACCTGGAGGTGGTGAAGATCCTCATCGGGCGGACGCAAAAGAAGCTGGCGGAGCAATCCACCCGTCGCGTCAGGGCCCAGGCGGAGTTCACCGAGGGCGTGCGGCTCTATGCCTTGGGACAGGTGCGCCAGGGGTTGGCCAAGTTCAAGGCCGCTTATCAGGTGCTGCCCTCGACAGGCTACCGCTACCACATCGCCCAGTGCCATCGGAAGCTCAAGGAGTGGAAGCAGGCGGTCTTCTATTACGAAGGTTACCTTAGGGACAATCCCGCCACGCCCATGGCGAGCCTGGTGGAGGCGCATCTCAAGGACTGCCGGCGGCGCCTCAAGGAGGCCGACCTGAAGCGCCGCGCCATCCTGAACCCGAACCTGGGCAGCAGCGGCAATAACGGCAACAATGGCAATGGCGACGTCAAGGTCGTGCCTCTAACCAAAAAGTGGTGGCTCTGGACCGTGGTGGTCGTGGGGGTCACTGCCTTGGCCGTGGGCTTGGGTGCCGGGCTTGGGAACCGTGATTCAGGGGGCCTGGGAGAGGTCCCCACAACCCTGGGGACCGTGAGTTGGAGGTAAGGGTCCTACGCCCGACGGTGCGATCATTGCATCCTAGGAGACCGTGGGCGGTGACGCTGGCGCTTGCCGCGTCTTCGCTGGCCCTCGCGTTCACGGCGGGGTGTCGAGAGAAGATCGAGGCCGGTGTGTTGGTGAACGTGCAGATGGAGTCTGTCACGATCCAGGTGAGTCAGTTGCGGCTTCGCGGCTACCCCGAGGGAGAGGTGGCCGGTGGACTGGAGGTGACGCGCGAGTTGCCCGGTGCGGTCGTCTTCGGGCAGACGGAGAACCTCTTTATTTTGGTGCCCAATGCTTGGATCGGCCGGACGGTGTGGCTCGCGGCCGACGGGTTGCATCAGGGCGTCGTTAACGCCCATGGGCGCACCTCGGTGGTCCCGGAGAAAAACGGCATCGTGGAGGCCACCCTGCTGTTGGTGGCGGGACCGCCGCCCTGCGGCAACGGGTTCATCGACGGCCCCGAGCAGTGCGATGGTACGAACCTGGGCGGACAGACCTGCGAGTACCTGACCGGAATGCAGCAGGGCGGACTGGGCTGCGTGGACTGCCGGCTCGACAGCTCGGCCTGCCATGACTGCGGCAATGGCGACATCGAGATCGGGCCCGAGGAGTGTGACGGCGAGAACCTCGCCGGACAGACCTGCTACAGCCAGGGTTTCAGTACCGGAGATCTGGTTTGTGGCGACGATTGTCTGCTGGATCGGTCCGGTTGCGCCCAGGGGTGCGGCAACGGCGTCATCGAGGCTGGCGAGGCCTGCGATGGTCTGGACCTGGATCACCTGGAGTGTTTGGACTTCGGTTTTCTCCGTGGCCCCTTGCGCTGCACCTCTGACTGCGAGCTCGACGATAGCCAATGCGCAGGCGGGTGTGGAGACGGGGTGCTCGATGCGGGCGAGGGGTGCGACTCCACGGATGTGGGCATCCAGACCTGCCTCACCGCCGCCGGCCGGCTGGAGGGCGTCCTGGACTGCACCGCGACGTGCCATCTGGACGTGTCGGGTTGTCACACCTGCGGTGATGGGGTCATCGAGGCCTCCGAGGAGTGCGACGGATCGAGTCTGGCCGGGCAGACCTGCCAAAGTCAGGGCTTCGACGTGGGCGGATTGACCTGCGCGACGGATTGCACCTTCGACCTCGGGGACTGCACCCTGGTCACCTGTGGCAACGGGTTCATCGACGGCCTCGAGCAGTGCGACGGTACGGACCTGGGGGGGGAGACCTGCCAGACCCAGGGGCTGGGCAACGGAACGCTTGTGTGTGATGCATCCTGCGTGCTGGACACCAGTGGCTGCGGAGTCGTCACCGTGGGCTGCGGCAACGGCTTTGTCGCGGCCACCGAGGAGTGTGACGACGGGAACCTCACGGCCGGAGACGGCTGTGACCCCACCTGTCAGATGGAGCCCGGATACCGGTGCTACGACGATCCCTCCACCTGCGTGGTCGACCTCGCCGTGCTCTTTGTGGATTGCAGCGTCGCTTGTGGAGGCGCGGGCACCCTCGCCGATCCCCTCTGCTCCATTCAGGATGCTGTGGACGCCGCATTTTTCGGGGATCTCATCTGGTTGCTGCCCTCCACCTGTACGGAGAAGGTGACCGTGGACGCCGCCGACGTCATCATCGCTGGCGATGGCAGCGCGCTGTGGGTCGGCCCCTTTTGTCCCACCCTCACTGTGGTGGACCGGCAGGTGCTGTTGTGGCGGGTGCACGTGTCCGAGGGGGTAGAGGTCCACGGGGCGGGGTCGTCGTTGACGGTGCGCGCCAGCGAGCTCGGTCCGGGGGTGGACTCCTGCGAGGCGGTTCAATGCTACGACAGCGCCCACTGCGAGCTTGAGCGGAACCACATCCATGACAATCTCGAGGGCGGGGTGTGGGTCATCGACGCGTCCTTTCGGATCGTGAACAACCTCATCGTCGACAACGGCACGCCGGGGACGTCCTTTCGCGGTGGCCTCTCCCTGTCCTCGGCCGGGTACTCTCCCACGACGTTGGTCAACAACACCATCGCCAACAACATGGGAAAGAGCGGCACCTTTATCGCCGGCGTACGCTGTGTGTCACCGATCACGATCTTTAACAACATCATCTGGATGAATGACGACCCGGACGTCTCGAGCGGTTGTGATCCCTGGTACAACAACCTAGGAAACTCGGCCTGGGACGGGCTCCAGGGTAACATCAGCTCGCCTCCGTTGTTTGTGGACGAACCCGGGGGGGACTACCACATCCTAGCGAATTCTCCCTGTGTGGACACGGGGGATCCCTCGGGGATCCCGCCGGCGCCCTCTGGGGATCTGGACGGGGAGGTGCGGCCCGTGGGAACGGGTGTGGACATGGGAGCGGACGAGGCGTCATGATGCGGCTCATGCGCATGTGTTTGGCTCTATTGTTGGGCCTCGGGCTCACCTCTTGTGAGCCGCCCGAGCCCGAGAGTGGGGTCCTGGTGAACGTGCTGCTCCCCTCGGGGGACCTGCGAGTGGATGAGATCGAGATCCAGGGGTACCCGGACGGTCGGCTCTTCGACGTGAAGTCCACCCACCTCTTCTCAGAAGATGGGGAGCCCTTGGCCCAGTCCTTCAATCTGCTCCTGTGGATTCCGCCGGACTGGATCGGGCGCACTGTTTGGCTCAACGTACGGGGCTTCGACAATGGCGTGGCCACCAGCCACGGGCAGACCTCCGTGGTACCGGTCGATGGCCGCATCGTGGAGAGCACCATCGTGATTGTAGAGGGGGAGGCTCCCTGCGGAAACGGGGTGGTGGACGCCGGGGAGCAGTGCGACGCCACGGAGCTGGCGGGACAGACCTGCGGCAACGTCACGGATCTCCCCAATGGGCTGGTGATCTGTGACCAGTGCGTGTTGGATACCTCGGGCTGTCACGACTGTGGCAATGGAATCATCGAGCCCCAGGGCGAGGCCTGCGACGGCGAGGACCTGGGCGGCCTGACCTGCGGGGACCTGGGGTTTGTCACCGGTGATGTTGGATGCACCGCTACCTGTGAGCTGGAGCTGTCCGGGTGCGAGCAGGGGTGTGGCAACGGGATCATCGAGGACGTCGAGGCCTGTGACGGGACGAACCTGGACGGGCAGGGCTGCGCGGACTTCGACTTTGGGCGGGGATACCTGATCTGCGACGCGTACTGCCGGGTTGACACCACGAACTGCGCGGGGTTTTGCGGTGACGATCTGCTGGATCCCGGGGAGTCCTGTGACGGATCGGACTTTGGCGAGCAGACCTGCCTCAGCGCCGCCGGCCGGGAGTCGGGACCGCTGGGTTGCACGGTGGGCTGTCACCTGGACGTGTCAGGCTGCTTCACCTGTGGGGATGGCGCCGTCGAGGGCCCGGAGCAGTGCGATGGGTTCAACCTGGGTGGGGCGGACTGCTCCTCGCTTCCGGGGTTTTCGAGCGGCCTGCTCGCGTGTGACTCCACCACCTGTCAGTTCGACGTCTCGGCCTGTCAGTAGTACCACTCTACCCGGCCGCGCTTGGAGGAGGAGGCCTGGAGCTTGGACTCCTGGTCTTGGTCTTGGTCCTGTTCTTGGTCCCGGTCTTGCTCTTGGTCTTGGCCTTGGCCCTGGGCACGCCGCCGCTTGCGCTCAGGTAGTGGGGTCAGCGTCTGCTCCCAGGCCTGGTCGTCGTCCAGGGTCTCCCGGAGCCGGCTCCGTACGGCGGTGTTTTCGTCGGTCTGGGGGGCCGGGGTGCCCAGTCGCTCCTGCTGGGCCCATTGGAGCATGGCTTTGGTGGTGTCCAAGAGCACCGATTGGGATACGGGTGGCACGAGCGTGAAGTGTACGATGCCTGTCTCCAAGGCCCTTTGCGCCACGCGGGCATCGTCCTTGCGGCTGAGCAGCAGACGCGCGAGGTAGGGCAAGCGCCACTTGGCGGCCGTGAGCAGAGAGATGCGATCTTCGTCCCGGCGGTCGAATTCGCAGATGAACAGATCCAGGGGCTCGGCCACGAGCTGCTTCGACGCGTCGTTCACCGTATGGACACTGGTGACCTCGTGGCCCGCGAGGCGGAGGATCTGCTCCAGCCGAAGCCGTTCCACATCGTCGCTCATCAAAAGCAGGATCGAGGCGCTGTTCGTCGGTGAGGAGTCCATATATTAATTGTGGGGTTCGGGCGTGCTGGGGTCAACGGTACCTTTCTCGACAATGTGCGGTTCCGGTAGTGAAATGACGACACTTCAGAAAATATTGTGAGTTTTTTGCTGGATAGTGCCTTTGGGAGGGAGCGTCCTGCCCTTGACCGTGCTGGGCACCTTCCTGGCCATGCGAGTTTTGGGCATCACCGCCAAGCTCATGTCCTTGGGGGGGCTATACCCTCTACGCCCGGTTCGAGCGCAAGACCGAGATTGTGCCCACGCCGGATCCCGACTCCGACTCCGACTCCGACTCCGACTCCGACTCTGCTTCAAGTCCGTCGAACCGGTTGAACTGCTCCGTCGGATGAGCCACACGCTGGTTCAAAGAGAGGTACCCCATGAAACGGACTGGAATGACGCTGGCCATGGCCTTGCTCTTGATTTGCCCGATGGCTGTGGGGGCGTGCTCTGACGACGACACGGGCAACGGCCAACCGGATACGGGCCTGTACCCGGACGGAGGGGATCTGCCCGACGGAGGGACTCTGCCCGACGGGGGCCCGGTTCCCGATGCTGGTCCCCAGCCCGATGGAGGCACGCCCCAGCCGGTGCCGGGATGCCCCGCCCTGGAGGCGACCACGGGCAACGTTGTGAATGTGGCCACTGTGGCCGAGCTACAGGACGCGGTGAACAACGCCCAGGCTGGGGACGCCATTTTATTGGCGGACGGGGACTACGCCCTCGATGGCGTGTACCTGTGGATCGACACCCCCGACGTGGAGCTGCGCTCGGCGAGTGGAAATCGGGAGGCGGTGATCCTCGACGGCAACTACCAGACCACCGAGATCATCACCATCGCCGCGAACAATATCACCGTGGCCGATGTGACCCTCCGGGAGGCCTACACCCACCCCATTCATGTGGTCTCCGACGGGGCCGACACCGTGGGGACGTTGATCTACAACGTGCACATCATCGATGCCCGGGAGCAGGCCATCAAGATCAACCCCAACACCGCGGGTACCTACCCCGATGATGGGGTCATTGCCTGCTCCACCCTGGAGCTCACCGACACCGGTCGGCCCCACGTGAACCCCACCGCCGGGGGCTGCTACACCGGCGGGGTGGATGGCCACCAGGCCCGGGGCTGGGTGATCCGGGACAACGTCATCCGGGGTTTCTGGTGTGACACGGGCCTGGCGGAGCACGGCGTGCATTGCTGGCGCGGCTGCCGGGACACGGTGGTGGAGCGAAACCTCTTCATCGACAACGCTCGCGGGGTGGGCTTTGGCATGGCCACCAGCGGCGAAGCGCGCACCTTTGCAGACGATCCCTGCCCGGGAGTGTCAGGCTACGTGGGGCACTACGGCGGCATGGTGCGTAACAACTTCATCTTCGTGTCCGACCCGGACCTGCTGGCGTCGGCGGCCGGCTTTGACTGCGGCGTCTGCTTCTGGTCGGCCTGCTACGCCCAGGCCGTACACAACACGATCGTCTCGACCGGGGATAACTTTTCGTCCATCGAGTGGCGCTTTGACACGTCGATTGGGATAGAGATCCTGAACAACATCGTTACCCACGCCATTCGTGATCGGGACGGGATCGGGGCAAACCAGGCCGGCAACCTGACCGACGCCCCGCTTTCGCTGTTCGTCGACGGCCCGGGGGGCGATCTGCATCTGGCGACTGGAGCGTCGGCGGCCATCGACCAGGGGGCCTCGGTGCCCGCCGGCATATGCACCGACGACATCGATGGAGACGCCAGGGACTCCAGCCCGGACATAGGCGCCGACGAGGTCGTCGCCCCGTAGTCGATCCCGATCCCGATCCCCCGTTCCGCGCTCACATTTTCACTGGAGCGTTGACGCCAACGGCGCAGAGATCAGTGAAGGAGCTCGTCTACGGTGGCGGCCTGGAGGACCCGGTCGAGCCAGGTATTCAGAGTGTCCAGATCAGTGCAGCCGAGGATCCGCGCTTTCTGTTCCTCGGTGATTTGCAGCTTGCGGGCGGTCAGGATCTTGAGCAGCGCTGTCGCCACGCCCTCCGCCTTGCCCTCCGCCTTGCCCCTGGCCTGGTTTCGTAGGGCGAGGTCACTTTTAAACTCGTAGTCTTCGATGCGCATCCACTCCTCCATCTTCTTGCGGGCTGCTTGGCTCACCGCGTGAAGGATCATGTCCGAGTATAGCATACTCGTCTCCCGGTCTAAGCCCGCGGCGCCCTGGTAGGCAGCCATTCCTACGTCATATCCCTGGTCGGATTTTCCGTGTGCTAGCACGGACAAGAGGGCCAGCTCTGGGCAGCGCCGGGCCTGGTCGGCTTCGGTGACCACGGGCATGGCGGCGGGGCCCAGAACCAGCGGTGCGAAGGCCACGCCCGGCTGTCCGGTGACGATGGGCGTCGCCGCCCACCGCGCCACCGACTCGTGGGGAGTGACCACGAGCAGACAGCAGGGGCAACGTAAGCGGGCCCGCTCGTTCACCTGATAGCAGGGCCAGGAGTATCGCTTGTCCTCATCAGGACTGAGCTGGACCTCCAGCACAATGCTCAGCACCGGCTCGCCGGCCCCTCCGTCGCTCTGCCCGCGCAACCCGCACGACCGCAGGATCAGCACCTGGTCGGCGCGATACTCGGTGGGCACGATCTGACTCAGATCCGCGTCCGAAACCTCGACGAAGTCGAAGTCCGGAAGCGTTTGCCCCAGCGCGTCCCGGAGCAGCTCCGGCGCCAGGGCAGGTCGCCGCCCAAAGAGCTCGACGAGTATCTGGTGTAGCATTGATGGCATTTGCGTGTGGTTCGCTCCTCGACCAAGCGATAAAGCAAACCCTATGCCACCTCCGGCCACCCAGTCCCGTCGACTGATTGCCCGGTCGCGTGTCCGGCCCACCGTCCCCTGGCGTCCGGTATCCGGCCATGCCGTCCGAAATCCGGCCACATCGGCGAAACCAGGGACTCCAGCCCGGACATTGGCGCCGACGAGGTCGTCGCCCCGTAGTCCTTTGCTCAGGCCCGGGGCTTATTTTTTGCGGCTTTGCTGCTGGGCGGCGCGGATCGCGTGGATCGCAGCCCCGCCGGCGGCAGCCGAGCTTGCGGTACTGCTCCGGTTGGTCGAGCGGCTCTCCTCGCAGACGCATCCGGCGCTGCTGAGGATGATCACCACGGCGCTCATACGTAGGCCGAGCTGGCTGCAGTGGTTGCGGCAGACCTTGGCGGTGTCCCTGGGCACCGAGACGGTGCTCGGTGCGTTGAAGCAGCCGGAGAGCAGCAAGGACCCGGTGGCCAGCAGGCCGGCGATTGTGACGATTGTTTTGTGCATTCGTAACTCCTTGGATTGCGTGAATAACGGCGCCCTGGCGTCACGTCGACGGATCCATCCCAGAAGCAGGAGCGTGAACAGCCATGGGAGCGGACTCCCTGCGGTGGTGGCGGCCCCGGTTTGACAGTTGCAACCGCCACTGTCCCCGGTGGGGGGTGTCGTTCCGGCGTCGCCGTCGTTGCCGGCGTCCGGCCATGGGGCGACTCCTCCGTCAGGCCAAGGGATGCCGCCGTCGTCGGGGCCGGGCCAGATGCCGCCCCGCTCAAAGGCGCCCATGTCCGGGCCGTCCACGCTGAAGCGATCATTGATTCCCGGCAGGTCCTCGCCGCTGTCCAGTAGCGGGCTACCGGCCACAGGGGTGTAGTCTCCCGCGGCGGGATCTTCGTATTCGGGCGCTACGGAGAGGCCGTGCAGTTCCAGACCGGAGCCCGCCTGAAGCTCGGCCAGGTCCGCGTAGCGCACGTCGAGCCACTTGGCGAACCGCCCCGTGCCCTCCACGTCGTAGGTCCACAGGTTGTCGTAGTCGAAGTCCACCTCGCCTGCCAGGGAGGTGTCGATGTACTCGAAGACGTACCGGTTGCTGGTCCAGATGTTGTTGCGCGCCACGAAGCCGCCGAAGGGCGTGGAGGGCGAAATGGGCTGGGCGCCGTCCTCGTCGGGGTGGGGCACCGAGGTGTTATGGTACACGAACATGTACCCCGTGGACCCGTTGTTGAGCTTGAGCACGTGTGATTTGAATCGCACCACCACGTTGCGTATTACCCAGGTGGGTCCGGTCTCAATGGGCGCCAGGGAGATGGCGTTGAACACCTCCACCAGGGTGTTCTCGAAGAAGCGGTGGTTTACGCAGGCGCCCTCGGGCTCGAGGCCGTCGTCGCCGATCTGAAAAAGGGTGTTCTCGTACACGTCGGTGTTCCGGGCGATGGACTCGTCGGTGGTGTCCCAGGCGCCGGTGTAGATGCCGTTGAAGAACCCTTCGATGGTGTTGCGTCGGACCACGTTGCCTTCGCCATCAGTTACCGACACCCCGGAGGCCTCACAGGTTTCGCCCTTACAGGAGTCCCAGGGCCAGAAATAGACCGACGTGTCCCGCAGGCGGTTGGCCTCCACGACGTTTTGATGGGCCAGGGGGCGGCGGATGCGAACGCCGGAGTCCAGGTGGTGGATGTGGTTGGACCGCACCCAGCAGCGGGCGCTGTCCCGCACGTCCACGCCGACGCTGTTGAAGTGGCGAATCTCCAGCCCTTCGATCACGACGTCGGTGAGTGTGTCGAGCAGGATGGCCACACCGCGCACCGCCGCGTAGACCACCTGACCGGTGGGATCGGTCCGATCCGGCAGGCGTAGATAGAGGCGTCCAGCCCCCGCGTCGACGTAGAAGCCCCCGGGCAGGACCCCGTCCACGCCCATCTTTCCGCTCTCGGCCTGAAGCTCGGCCAAGCTCTGATAATCGTAAATGCGTAGGTCGTCCACGGCCAGGTACCAGCACTCGCCGGTGAAGTCCGTGGTGTAGATGCCGTCTCCTTCGTGGGTCCACACGGGCGTCCCTTCGGCCAGATCGGCGTCGGCCCCCGAGAGCACGGCTCCGGGCTCACCACGCAGCACGATGGGCTGTCCGGCCTCTCCTCCCCGGTCCAGGTTGAGCGACTCGTAGTACACGCCGGCCGCCACGTGCACCGTGTCTCCGGGGTACGCCAGGGCCATGGCCGCCCCTATGGTGGCCAGGGGCTGGGCAGCGGTGCCCGGGTTGGTGTCCGAACCACTGGCCGCGTCCACGAAGATCTCCGCGCCCGAGGGAGTGGGCGGCGTGTCGGCCCGGGTGGTGATGCGTTCGGTGACCAGCTCGTCTCCACCGTTGTCCGGGTCGGTCACCACCACGGTCACGTCGTACTCGGACCCCGGGTCGAGGTTGAACACCGAGCCCACGAATCGCCCCCCCGACAGCCGCACCAACGGGTGGCCGGGGTAGACCGTGGGGCTCCCTACAGCCTCGTACGTCAGGGTCGCCCGCGCATCGCCGTTGTCGTCACCACTGAAGGTCGCGGTGACGCCCACGGTTTGGAGATTGGGGGCCAGGTGCACCGACTCCAACGTGACGGCGTTCTGTGCCCGCGCCACAGGCGCTCCCAGCAGCATCAGCGCCGCGAAGATCAGGGGCTTTACACTTAGGGCCCGGTGAAGGGTCATGGCGGTTCTCCCAGGGAGGTGGTGGACCTCCAGTGTACCTCCAGTGTACCTCGGGGCGAAACGTGCTAAAACCATCGTGGCCGTTTTCCCTATTGGGGAGTTAACCTATGCTGGTTTCTAATCGCGTCGTTGGTGTCTTGCTGTCGGCATGGATGCTGATGGGGCCGGTGGGATCTGTGGGGCTTGTGGCGCTCGTGGGTACCGGATGTCAGAGCCGAAGCCTCGGCCGGACCGACATCGACGTACCCTGCTGGGATCTGTGGGAGTGCAACCCCGATCGGGACTGTGGCCCCATGATCCAGTGCGTGAACGGAGCCTGCCGCTCCGATCTGGATCCGGTCCTGGTGCAGTGCCCTTACGGGGACTGCATCGTGGATGACGATTGCGTGGTGGCCCAGCCGTACAACTGCTGTGGCGGGTGTCCCCAGGTGGCCCGCCGAGGCGACCTGGCGGCCATGACCTGCCATTTTGAAGGCGGCACCACGCCGGGGCCTTTCCCGCCCGAGTGCCCCCAAGACTGCATGATGTGCCCGATCTGCTTCCCCCAACCCCTGGGCGTTCACTGCGATCTGGGGCGTTGCGTCGCCACGGTCGCCGGATGCGCCACCGGGGGAGCCACGGGGCTACCGCCCATCACCACCGCCGCACTGTTTACCAATCCCCAACAGTACGACGGCGGTAGTTACCGCATCGGGGGCACGGTGTTGCCGATGGACGCGGGCGCGGGCTGCGACGACAACTGCCCGGCCTTCCACTGCTGTGACCGCAGCGCGGTGCTCGACGGCCTGGTGCGCCTGGAGGGATCGCCCTGTTCCATGCAGTTGATGTTCCAGTCCGACGACGAATGCGCCGACACCTTCGACAGCGAAGGGATCCTGCCCGGCGGGGAGTACGTGGTGGAGGGCGTCCTGCGCTGGACCCCGGCTGAGAGGACCCCCTGGGTCATGGAGGTGTTGGGGTTGGAGGTGGCATCGCCTCAGCCCCTCGGCGGAGCCTACGAGGTGTTTGTTACGGCGGTGGAGGCTGACGCCAACGATCCGGTGTGTGTGGAGCCGATCCTGGTGGAGGGGGACTGGGGCACCATGTACCTGGCCGAAGAGGGCGGGCTGATCCGGGCGGTGGCGCCCCTGTTCGATTGCCACTGGGATTTCCTCGGCACCGTGGATCCCGAGGGGTGGTTCATGGTCGAGGCGCCTGTGGTGTGTGACGGCGTCTGTGCCCACACCCTGAGCGGCCAGGTCACCGGAGAGATGGTCTTCGCGGTCTACACCACCGTGGTCGACCAGTGCACCTACGAGTACCAGTTCTCCGGCCAGCGGCTCCCCGACGAGTACGATTACCCGACGGAGTGATTCCCGGGCCCGGACGACTTCGCTTCGGGCCCGGACGACTTCGCTTCGGGCCCAAAGAGTGTCCGGAACTCCTCGGGCATAGGCTGCACCTTTCGGAGGTCGTAGTCGAAAAAGACCATGCCGGTCTTGGCCCGGGCCACCGCTCGCCCGGTGGTTGTCTCGGTTACGCGAAACACGAAGTCGCAGCCGTAGCGGTTGAAGTCCGCCACCCCGACCTCCAGGCGCAGCACCTCCCCACCGAAGGCTTCGGACTCGTAGATGGCGGCGACGTCGGTGATCACAAAGCTCAGTTCCTCGACCCGGAAAAGCGTTCCGGGTTTTCGGCGAGGGCCGGGCGACGAGGGCAAGGCGCGACGAGGGCGCGTACCGGGAGTACTCAACTGAGGAGCAACGCAGCCGTCGGCGTTCGGAACCGTCGAAACCCGGAACAGACTTCCGGGTCGAGGGACTAGGCCCGCCATGCGCATCTCCTGGAGCCCGTGGTGGGCCAGAAACCGGATGCGTGCCTCCTGGAGCAAGGAGATCAGGTGATCGTTGCCAAGGTGCCCCGCATAGTTGATGTCCGCGGCGCGGAGCCGCAGCTCCGTGGAGAAGGGCAGGGACTCAGGGAGGTTCAACTCGAGGCGGGCCATGGCGGATCTCCGGATCTCAGGGAGTGGGGCTCAGGGAGTTTGAGCTCTGATAGTGTGACAATGTGGCAAGTGAAACAGCGATTTGTCAATGTTACCGCCCCCGATTGCTCCATTCTTCTTGACACTCGGCTCCGGTCCTTTCACGATCGAGTCGGAAGACTATGCTTTCTGTGATCAAAGGAGCCCCGGATGACTTGGAGTACGTATCGTCTTAGAATCCTGGCCTGTGTGGTCGGACTGGCGCTGATGGCGGGCTGTGCGGCGGAGGAGCCCGTCTCTGTGCCCACGCAGCTTCAGCAGCCCATTGTCCATGGGACGCCCACCAGCCAGTGGTCCCCGGTGGGGGCGCTTACGATTATGCACCCGGGATATGGGTATGCGGGCTCTTTTTGCACAGCCACCAAGATCGACAATAGCTGGCTGCTCACCGCGGCCCACTGCCTGGATAACGACGTGGGGGGCACGGCCTTGACGCCGGGGATCGTCCGGTTCTATCAGGGCGCCGACGCCAATAGCCCGACGGCCGCTTCCCTTCACGAGGTGGATGGCTTCTACCTGCATCCGAGCTACAATGCGAGCACCCACGTCTATGATATCGCCCTGGTGCACCTCACTGTGCCCCTGGCGGGGACGAACTACCCCATCAATTCCACGGCCATGAACGGCACCTGGGTGGGCACGACCCTGCACTATGTGGGCTATGGCGTAAACGACGGCATCAACGAGACCGGCGGCGGGATCAAGCGGGAGGGCGACATCCCCGTCTTGCAGGTACTCACCCAGGACTACAAGAGCGACGCCGCGGCCGCCAACGTGGGCGTCTGCTTTGGCGACTCGGGAGGGCCGGGGCTCCTTCAGAACGGCGGGATCTGGTATGTGGTGGGCGTAAACTCCACGGTGGGCAACAACACGGGGGACCCTTGCCTTGGTCAGGGCAACCACACCCGCGTGGACTACTTTTCGTCCTGGATCACCGGCATCACGGGCGGTACGCTGCCGAGCTGCGCGGGGGATCCCAACATGTGCTACTGCGCGGCGGCCTGTCAGACCAACGGCGCCTGTAACAACACCCTGTGCGAGGTGATGACCTGCGCTGAGATCAACTTCTGCATGAACGCCTGCGGGTCCACCGACGACGGCTGCTATTCGGACTGCTACCTGGAGGGGACGGCGGCGGGCCGGGCGGACTTCGACGACATCACCCAGTGCGCCATCGACCACAACTGCTACGACGCGGCGGACTACCAGGCCTGCATGACCGCCAACTGCCAGACCATCGTCGACGCCTGCTTCGTCACGGCCACCGGCACCCTTACCTGTGAGCAGATGTACGACTGCATCGCGGACTGCCCCTCGGGGGACCAGGCCTGCACCTGGGCTTGCTTCAACGACGGCAGCGCCGCAGCCCAGGGCCAGTACGACGGGATGCAGGACTGCTTCGAGGCCCAGTGCGGAACGATCACCGATCCCACCCAGTGGAACACCTGCGTGTGGCAGAACTGCGGCACTGAGATCGAGACCTGTCTGCCGCCCGCCGGATGCGATATTGCGGGGGGCGACTGCCTTGCGGGGTCCGCCTGCTGGCCCACGTCGGGGGGCTCCACCGACTGCTATTTGACCAACGGGATTGCCGAGGGGCAGACCTGCAATCCCAACCAGACCAACCCCTTCGATTGTGACGACGGGCTGGTGTGCGCCAACTGGATGAGTAACACCTGCGTGCAGATGTGTTCGGGCGACCAGGACTGCGCGGTGGACGAGGTCTGTGACACCCCGCTGTTCCAGGACATCACGGACATCGGCTGGTGCAACTGCTTAGACGCCGACACCGACGGGGAGTGCGTGCAGACCGACTGCGACGACAACGATCCGGCCACCCACCACGGGGCCGTGGAGGCCTGCGGGGACAACGTAGACAACAACTGCGACGGCAACATCGACGAGGGGTGTGGCTCCTGCACCGACCTCGATGAGGACAACTACTGCGACACCACCGACTGCGACGACAACGACGCGGCCGTGAACCCCGGCGCCGTGGAGCGTTGCGGAGATAACGTGGACAACAACTGTGACGGCACCATCGACGAGGGGTGCGACACCTGCACCGACGGCGACGCCGACGGCTACTGCTTCGAGGTGGACTGCGACGACACCGACGCGGGCGCCTACCCCGGCAATACCGAGGTCTGTGGCGACTTGGTGGACAACAACTGCAACGGGCTGGTGGATGAGGACTGCTCCACCTGCGTGGACTATGACCAGGACGGAAGCTGCTTCGGCGTGGACTGCAACGACCTGGACTCCCGAATGTATCCCGGCAACGTGGAGGTCTGCGGAGACTCGGTGGACAACAACTGCGATGGGGTTGTGGACGAGAACTGCGGCGGGGCCAGCAACAGTGGCGGCTGCAACGCCGCATCCACCACCGGTTCCACCACCGGTTCCACGCCGGACGTATCGGGCGCGCCGGCCCTCCTGGTGCTCTTCGGCCTCCTCGGCCTGGTGGCGTTCCGCCGTCGTCAGCGCCGTCGGCGCCGTCGGCAGTAGATCAAATCAGCTACTATCCGGGATCGTCGGCAAAATGGAGCTCGTCTTTGGCGGGGGTATCAAAGAGAGTGATCCCGCAGTGCTTGTGAAGCCGTTGGCGGAGGTCCTTTCCGAGCTCCACGGGTTGGCCCTTTGTCCAGCTCCGTTCTCCGGTTCGTCCGAACAGGGCCACGGCGAAGGTGCGTCGGGAGTTGGTGTGCCGGGGGGCGTAGCGGATACCTTTGAAAGAGTTGGTGTGGAACCACTGTGCCCAGGCCTGCGGTGTGGCGTAGGGCGTGATCGTGGAGAGCTCGGCCGTGATCCAGCGGTCGGCCTTTTCGACCAGGGTGTTTGCGAGACGCTGGAGCTTGGGGACGGTGAGCCTGCGAAGGTGGCGGCCGGTCAGTAGGCCCGAGGGTGCGAAGCCGCCGGGGAGGAGTCCGGGGCCCAGGTGTTCCAGGACGGCGCCCAGGTCGTCGGAGGCGAGGTAGCAGGTGCCGTTCGGCGCGGGCAGGTCGAACCGGTTGTCCAGGGAGCTTCCGAACCACCAGGGGCCGTGGCCGTCGCGTAAGAGTCGCCACATCCGGCGGGTGGGCTGAAGGCGGTAACCCGGGAATCCGGCGGCGGACAATCCGCGGGCCGGCGGGCGTAAGGAGGGGCGTTGTCGGGTCATCGGTGGATGGGCTGTCGGTGGATGGGCTGTTGGTGGATGGGCTGTTGGTGGATAATTTGTCGGTGGATCACTGTTTCCAACGCCGATCTGCATTACGGGCCAAGGATCGAACGCGATTCTGGTCTTTGCCTTTACGAATCCACTCCAGGGGGGACTGTCCGTTCAGCGCAGCATCGGGCGACACCCACCAGGCCGCAATGGCCCAGCGGTCCGCTTCGGACAGATCGAACTCCCGGAGCACGGCCTTCAGACCGTCTATCAGGTGTCGGCCGTCGAACTGGAACGTCGGATAGACCCAGGTGCCCTCGACGGTCTGGGCGGCGAGCAAGCCGCCCTTGCGCACTCTGTCGTGCACCGCTTGCCGGGTGATGTCCAGTAGGCGGACTACCTGGTCCGTTCGGTAGAACGGCCCGATCTGCTCGTTCACCGGTGACGGAACGGGGACCACCGCGGTGATCTGGCGGGCCAGCTTCTCGAGCCCCAGCTCGGTTACGCTGCGACCGCGTGAACGGTACTCCCGCTCGATCTCCAGCAGGGGCTCGCGGATCCTTTCCAGGAGGTGCTCTACCGTGGTTTCGGCTGCTGTCGATGCCATGTCTCTATTATGGAATCGTCAAGTACGTGTGTCAAGTACGTATGTCAAGCTCGTCAAGCAAAACCACTCCAACACGATCGACTCTGCGGTGACTTGGCCGAGTCTGTTGTCGTCGAGCTGGATGCCGAGGTCGGGCGCGGCAAGCAGAGGAGCCACGGCGTTGTCGGTGGGATCAGTCGTCTGTGTCTGTGTCCGAGTCGGCGAGTAGGTCGGCGATTCGTGGTGTAAGATCTTCATCTTTCTCCCAAAGGGGACAGACAAGCATTCGACATCGAGCGTGGGACGTGGGCACGGACGTCAGACGCAACCGCCGACGTCGGGGCGTGCCGGTTTTTTTTATCAGGAAAAAAAGTGGGCCCTGTGGCCCGGAGCGTCTACGCTGCCGCCAGAGGTCGTGTCTGGAAAAAGCGTTTGCGTCCGCGCCCACTACTTCCCGACGGGAAAAATCAGGAGCAAGGACCGTCGCCAGAACCTGGCACCGCTACTGGCACCGCTACTGGCACCGCTGCCCAATCACACGCCCTCAATCTCATGCCCGGTCAGAACCCCCTCACTTGAAAACGAAGGTCAGGGGTCCTTGCCGCCTTGGGGACCCCAGCGGCAACCTTGCCGGGACTTGGCCCTGCCAAGTCCCCTGGGACTTGCCAATTCGCCCGATATTCCGACCATAACCCCTGTACTTGAAAACGAAGTACATTGATTTCTGCCGGTATTTTTCCCGGATCACGCAACCCGGTTCAGCAGTTGGCAGATACCCCCTCGTGGGCCAGACTCGCTGTAGCTGGGAGAGAGTGGCCCGGTGGTCGCGGCCTGACTCGATGCGATAATGCGACTACGATGGTTTTGGGCATACCGTGCCGCTGGGATGAAGTTTTTTCACCAGCGGTTGCGCCGCCGGTGAAAAACCCAACGATTCAGTCATCGAACTTGCGGTGTAGGCACCTCAGGGGGTATGCGCCCGCCGAGGCGGGTGCATACCCTCCGGGGTGCCTCGGGTCAGATCCCAATTTGACGGGATTTCGCGCACTTGGGCTCCACTGCGCTTCTCGCCGGTGAATCGTCGCGTGAGGCGGCTGACGTCAGAGAGTAGCGGTTTTCCGATGGAGTCAAAATGAAATCGGGCATGCGCTGGTTCGCGACTTCGCCAGGAGCTCATGCCAGCCATAGGGCGTGTGCGTCATCGCATGCCACGTCCCGTTGGGAGAAATTAGAAGCAGAGGAGTTTGAGCCGACACCGGTTCAGCTACGACTGATCTCCGATCGGGTCGGGCTCATGGGACGTCTATCTCCGCGCCGTCGGTAGATCAACTCAGTCCTGCGAGCCCCAGTCCGAGGGCTCGGCCCCCAATACGAATGACAGGGTTCCGCCGTGGGCGAGGTCGGCGTGGGTGAACCAGGGTACTTCCAGGGGGGCGCCGTTCAGGGTCACCGACTGCACGTAGATGCCCCGGTCCAGTCCCTTGGCCTTGACCACGAAGTCTCCGCCGGGCAGGTGCAGGGTGGCCCGCTCAAAGGCGGGAGTGCCCACGTAGTAGAGATCGCTGCCGGCCCAGGGGTAAAAGCCCATCGAGGAGAAGACGTACCAGGCGCTCAGGGTGCCCGCGTCGTCGTTGCCCGCCAGCCCCTTGGGGCCGAGGTCGTAGAAGGTGTCCATGATCCACCGCACCCACTTCTGGGTCAGGTGCGGTCGACCCAACCCGGCGAAGAGATAGGCGGCGTGGATGTCGGGCTCGTTGCCGTGCCAGTAGTAGGGCAGCGGCACCCACAGGCCTAAAGAGCTGTTCTCCCAGTGCTCCGCGGTCAGCTCGAAGAACTCTTCCAGGGTGGAGAGCATGTCCTGGCGTCCACCCATGATTTCAGCCAGCAGATCCACGTGGGGGGAGAGCCACAGGTGTTGCCAGGCGTCCCCCTCGGTGTAGTACTCCTCCCAGGCGGTGGACTCGAAGCTGGGATCCCAGGTGGAGTCCGCGAGCCGTCCCCGGAAGAACCCCACGGCCGGATCCCACAGCGCCCCAATGGTGCGTGACTGATCCCACAGGGTCGTCGCTTCCAGCTCCTTGCCCAAGGCCGTGGCGAGGTTGGACAGGGCCCAGTCATCCCAGGCGTACTCCTGAGTCCTGGACACCGAGCCGTTGACGACATCCGCCGGTACGTAGCCCAAGGCGATGTACTCCTCGACGCCGCTGCGGTCCGCGCAGCTCACAGGCCCCCGGGCGTGGTCCCACATGAATCCCCAGGCACTCTCCACGTCGAAGTCGTCGGCGCCCTTGAGGTAGCTGCCGGCCAGGACCACGTCGGCGCTGGTGCCGATCATGGAGCCCGAGTCGCTGGTGGCCAGGGGCCAGCGGGGCAGGCCGCCCCACTGCTCGGCCATGCGTACCAGGGACTGGGCCATGTCCGCCGACTCCGCGGGCTCGAGCAGGATGAGCAGCGGGTGCAGGGTGCGGTAGGTGTCCCACAAGGAGAAGTCCGTGTAGTAGGGCCGATCATCGTTGTGCACGGCGTCGTCGAAGCCGCGGTAGCTGCCGTCGGCGTCGGTGACCAGGGTCGGGTGCTGATACACGTGGTACAGGGCGCTGTAGAAGATGCGCTGGTCTGTGGCGGCCCCGCCGCGAACCTCCACTCGGCCCAGCCGCTGTTGCCAGGCCCGCTGGGCGCGGAATCGGGCCGTGGCGAAGGAGGTCACCGCCTCGGCCTCGCGGTTCGCCTCTGCGCCGGCGGCCCCCGTGTAGGAGATGCCCACCTGGGCGAGCACCGAGAGATCCTCGCTGACGTCGAATACGAGCCACGCGCCCACGGCCGTGGACTCCGCCGTCGCCACGCTCTCGCTGACCACTCCGTCGGCCCAGGTCCCGAACCCCGTCACGTCGTGATCGAACACCGCGTCGAAATACACAATGAAGTCCCCGCCGTGGTCGCTGTCGGTGTGGGTCCACCCGCGCACCCGCCGCTCGGCGGCCATGATCTCCACCGCCCCCGCCAGTCCCTCTCCGTCGCCGATGGCGTAGGCCAGGTCGATGTTCAGCACCGCCCCGTTTCCGCCGCTCGTACCCGTCCCCTCGGGCCAGGTCCAGTGATGAACTCCGGAGCGCATCCCGGCGGTGAGCTCCACGGCGATGCCGGACTCCGCCAGGGTCACTCCATAGTAGCCGGGCAACCCGACCTCGCTCTCCTTGTCGTAGTCTTCCCGAAAGCCGTTGTCCTCGATGCCCGCCGGATCAAATCCCGTAGACGGCATGAACAGCACGCTCCCATAGCCCGGCACCCCGATGCCGTGCATGTGCGTGTGCGAGAACCCCACGATCTTCGGATCCTCGAAGGCATATCCACCACAGTGACTCCACGTTATCTGCGCGCCGTTGGCCGCGGACGTATCCGGGCTCAGCTTCACCATCCCGAAAGGCATCCCCGCCCCGGGCAAGGCGCTTCCCACCCCAAATCCATCCCCCCCGGTCCCCACGAAAACATCCACCGCCGCGATGGGGCCCCCGGGGTACTGTCCGGAGTCCTCCTCTTCACATCCTCCGACCGTTAGAATCACAGACAACAGCAACACGACGCGCGGCATGGGCATGGGCATGGGCATAGGGCGCGGACTCCGGTTCTCGGCGAGATTGATTGGGTCACAGGATACCCGAGCCCCTCCTCCTCCGGCTACCGAATTGTCATCACGTACTATCACCATGTACTTGACGCGCCGTCGTGGGAAGGGAATCCTGGGTCTGTTGGTGTGTCGAGAGGATAGGAGATCCATGCGAAGATCTATGGTGACGAGTGTTGTGGCTTCGTTGGTGGCGCTGGCGGGGTTCGTGGTCGTGTTCGTGGCGGTGCCGGGGAGTCCGGCGTGGGCGCGGCACACGGCGTACTATGGAGACGCGGCGGCCATGACGGGCGGGGCAGGCATGGCGCTGTACCGGGGCGGTGGATCGGCCTGGTACAACCCGGCGGGGTTGGTGGGGAACCGGCGCA
>JAOZUO010000079.1:0-2118 GCA_029938605.1 Deltaproteobacteria bacterium
GCGCCGAGCTTCTACGTCCACATCACCGCCGTGGGCCCCGGCACCCTCACCGCCACCCACACCTTCAGCATGGCCTACTGAATCCAACCCATCCTTTTGACTGGACTTACAATAGGTTGGATATCACGCACGGCCGTCAGTCTCGCCTCAGTCGCTTTCGCGCAAGGTTTCAGATCCACCCCGAAAGCCTACATGACGCCACCGTTCTCTTGCCCCGCTCCCAGCGTCCACCCCGAGGCGTCCCATTGCCCCGGTTCCCCGCTCCTACCCCATCGCCCACCGCGGCACCGTGCTCCCCCTGGTGGGTGACTACGGCAACCGGCGCTTGAAGCAGAAGTAAGCATCCCCGTTGGCGTAATCGTTGTTGGAAGACGCGGCCACCATCTCGAAACCAGCTTGCCCCAGCTGGTTCACCTTGGTTTGGATATCGGTCGCGCCGTTCTCGTCGAAGCACTTGTACTCCCACCTTGGCGTCCCCGGTGCCGCTTGCACAGCGGGCGCCGCCGTGGTTCGCGGCATAAGTGCCGGCCCAGCCACACACCCCACGATAAAAGCCACGGATAGAGACAGCCCCAGTATCAGATTGCGCATGGTGATCCTCTCTCAGTTGTAGGTGAGCGCGATGGTGGTGCTGGCGGGGTGGGGATGTCAACTGGGGGAGTTCCGCCACCTTGACATTCGCCAGTGTACTCAGCATCGTGAGTAGAGACGAGGAACAATCCAATGCGCTACCTGCTGCTAGCATCAACAATCGCTCTGATTGCGATGGTGGCGTCGTGCGATAAGAACCAGGACATCGACGCATATGCTCGCTACTGTTCGACGAAGCAAGCCTGCTTCCCGGAGGAGTTCACCGCACAGTACGGCGACTGGTACAGTTGCGTCGAGAGTCATCAGAACATGTTCGATATTTGGTCGGAACAAGCAGATGGTTGTGCTGAGGCGGATCGGGCGATGTTTGGTTGCATGGCGGACCTGGAGTGTACCGACTTGGCCGATGGCACGGGGTGCCAAACTGAGGCTGATGCGGTACGCGAGCTGTGTTTCTTTCCGTGATCCCCCCTGTCAACTGGCCCGTCGCCAAGTTGCATCATGACTCGTAGGAGCTGGGCACCGTCGCGGGCCACGCCGAGGGCGATCTGAGATTCCAGGCGCCGCACTTCTGCGGCTGTGAAGAAATGGGTTTACCGACTGCGCCGTCGCTTGCGCTTGCCAAGAAGCTCAAGGTACGCCTTGCGGCTGATCCCTGCAGTGCGAAGATTGTTCGAGACGATGAAGTCGGGAAGCTCTTTCCACAGTGGGATGACAAGGGGCTGAAGAAGCCCGGGACCCACAAGGACTACGTGATCTCCCTTGGTCCTGTCTTCTTCAAAGCCTGCAGCCTTGAGAGCCGCGATCATCCTCTTTCCGCTATGCGGCGGGATCTTCGACACGGCTAGCTATGGCCGAAGGAGACTCGCGACGACCATTCTTTCCCGTCTCGCCTCATCTTATCGAGCATGAAGGCCGGCAGAACACCCTGGGGAATCACACCAGGCTTGCATGCAACGCGCCGGGAGTCGCGGATGCAAATCCACCCGAGCTGGCTTAGAACCTTTTCAAGCACCCCGCGGCCGATGCAAGACTCGAAGAACAGGTCGATAGCTTCTTTGATATGCTCAAGGGCCGCTTCGTGAGAGTCGGCGCAGCTCGACAAATCAAGCTCTTTGCAGTGGGCGATCCACGTGTCGCTATGCTCGTCCTGAAACACCACACCACTCAGATTGGCGGTAATACTGCCAACCTTTCCAGCTTTGTAGTTGACGTTCAGTACGCCTGTCACCTTGTTCGACAAGTTGGGCTCCGGGGTTCGCTCTTAAGACTATCGTGGTAGGTACAGAGGGTTTTGTCAAGACAGGCAGAATCACCGCTGGAGGGCTCTGCAGGCGCCCCACACCAGGAACACCGCCACGGTGCTACCAGCGCCCGCGTTAGGGCCGCAGACCGTCCAGAGGCCAGCCACCAGTGCCACATGGTCTGCAAAGAGCCTCTCTAGCGGCAGCGGCTAATCACATCGTTCTTGTAGTTGCAGTCGCTCTTCAGCTGGCCGTTGGGGTGCCATTTGCGTTCGCGTCCGTG
>JAOZUO010000079.1:2218-29584 GCA_029938605.1 Deltaproteobacteria bacterium
AGTTGCAGTCGCTCTTCAGCTGGCCGTTGGGGTGCCATTTGCGTTCGCGTCCGTGGCGTTTGCCGTTCTTGTACGTGAGCTCTGCGCTCAGTTTGCCATTGGGGTACCACCCACGTTCGCGTCCTTGGCGATCGCCGTTCTTGAAAGTGATCTCGAGCTTCAGCTGGCCGTTGGGGTACCACCGACGAAAGCGTCCGTGCAGTTTGCCGTTCTTGTACGTGCTCTCGAAGCGCAGCTTGCCATCGGGGTACCACCGACGAGCGCGTCCGAGCGGTTTGCCGTTCTTGTACGTCCGGTGTTCGCTCAGCTGGCCGCCGGGGTGCCATTTGCGTTCGCGTCCGTGCGATTTGCCATTCTTGTACGTGAGCTCGATCCTCAGCTGGCCGTTGGGGTACCACGAACGAAAGCGTCCGTGCGGTTTGCCGTTCTTGAACGTGCAGTCGTCGCTCAGCTGGCCCTTGGGATTCCACGAACGAAAGCGTCCGTGCGGTTTGCCGTTCTTGTACGTGCCGTCGTCGCTCAGCTGGCCGTTGGGGTACCACTCACGAGAGCGTCCGTGCGGTTTGCCGTTGTTGAACGTGCAGTCGTAGCTCAGCTGGCCCTTGGGGTGCCATTTGCGTTCGCGTCCGTGAAGTTTGCCGTCCTTGTACGTGCTCTCGTAGCGCAGCTTGCCGTTGGGGTAGTAGGCTCGGTGTCTGCCGTTGTGAGGATGATTGGATCCTTGCGCCTGTGAGTTGGTGCAGGCCGCCAAGAGTATGATGGTGATCGCTACGGTGGTTCGCATTGATTCCTACTCCCGCGTGATGATGAGGCACCCATCATGCACAAGAGCGGGCGGGCAGTCCACTACTGGCGGGAACGGGTTTTGCCAGCGGATCCAGACCTATAGCGCAGGCAGCTCCACCAGGTGGGCCCCCTCCACCCGATCGGCCAGGTCGGCGATGGAGCGGTGGTGGGTGAACAGTAGGACCTGGGTCGTGGCGGCCAGGTCGGCCAGCACGCGGCAGGTGGCCTCGGCGCGCTCGTCGTCGAAGTTGATCAGCACGTCGTCAGCCACCAGGGGCAAGGGCTCGGCGCCGGTTTCAGTGAAGTGATTCTCCAGGGTCGCCAACCGGAGGGCGAGGTAGAGCTGATCGAGGGTGCCGTCGGACAGGCCTTCCACATCCACCTCTCGGCTCCCCACCGGGCCCTGGGGCCGCAATCCCTGGAGCACACCCTTCCCATGGTCGGGCTCCGACCGTAGGCCCCCGAAGGATCCACGGGTGAGCGCGGCAAAGAGCTCGCCCGCCCGGAGCAGCAGCGGCGCCTCATTCTGGGCGCGGAACCGGTCGAGCTGCACAGACAGTAGGTTGTGAGCCGCCCGCAGTCTCAGCCAGGTCCGCGCGCTGTCGGCCATCGCCGCCGCGTTCTGCTCGGCGACGGCAGCATACTCCACCGCCTGGGCCTCTACCGTGGCGTGCTTCTCGAAGTCGCCCTGCAGGCTCCCCAGGCGGCGATCCAACTCCTGGCGCTTGCTGCCAAACGCCTCGATCTGCTCCTCCAGGTCCGACTGCGCCGCCGCGATGGTCACGCCATCGAGCCCCTGGGCCTGGGCGGCGTCCACCTCGGCCTGTAGCTCCTCAATACCGGCTCCCTCGCGGGCCAGGCTCGCCTCCAGTTCCTTGACCTTCTCGCGGGCACTCCGGTACTCGCTCGCCTTCTGCTCCACATCAATAAAGGCCTCCTCCAGCTCGGCGCCCTCGAGCCCCTCGGGGAGGCGCGCCAAGGTCGCCAGCTCCGTACGCTTCGCGCCCAGCACCTCAAGCTGCCGCTGAGCCTTGGCCAAATCCTCCTTCGCCTTTTTCTTCGCCGCCGCGACCCGCTGCTGGGTCGACCGCGCCTCCCGCGCCGACTCGACCAGTCCCTTGAGGTGTAGGGCCATCTCCGATGGTTCGCGGTCTCGGGCCGGACCCAATAGCTTCTGAGTGATCTCCGAATCCAACCCTTCGACCACACGCCGCACCTTGGCCGCAAACTCATCAGCCCGCACCTCGATGCCCCCAATGCGCAGCTCGAACCCCTTGGCGGCCTCAATCTGTTTGACGATCTTCCCGAGGCGATCGGCGAAGTCAACGACCGCGGAAGGCCTCTGGGCCAGCTTGTCCGGCAGGTCCACCCCCGCGAGGGCATCACCCCATTTCTCCTCCCAAAGCGCCAGCTCAGTCTGCGTGGTCTTCAGACCGACCTGCAGCGTCAACAGGTCCTTCTCTGCCTTCTCGATGTTCTGCTCGAGATGATGCCGGTCGCTTCGCTGCGCCTCGATCCGCGACAGGCGATCATCCGCCCTCTCCACGAGCGGTTCGAGCAGCTCAGCGCTCACCGCTCCCTCAACCGCCCTCTCTCCGAGCGCGCTGTTGAGCGAAGCCACGAAGCCGAGTCGCCGATCCTTGCGCCTTTCAAGCTCCTCTCGTTGCCGTCGGATCCCGTCCGCAGCCCCCTGTAACTCAACGGCTCGTTTCCGCCAGGCCTTCATCTCCCGCGGAGACTGCAACTCACCGACGAGCGGACACTGGGCCCAGGTTCTTATCCAGCCCTGACGGTGTGCCTCCTGACCATCCACGAGGCGCGCGCGCTCCTCCTCCAAAGCGGCCAACTGCTCAACCAACCGGTCGCGGTTCACGCTCTGCTGTTGCCGCTCTATCACGGCAGCGGTGTCATTGCGAAGTCGATCAACGACCTCATCGGCCCGCCCCACCGCCTGCTCGTACGCCGCGTGTAGCGGCGTGTCAGCGCCATACTTTTGCGCCTCCAGGGCCACGTCCGCCTGATCGATCCAGGTCCTCTTGATCAGGGTCCAGCCCTGCTCCCTGCGTTCCCGAGCCTCTGCCAGGTCCTCCTCACTGGGCACCTCACTCCGCCGCAAGACTTCCAACCGGTCCTGAACACCGGCGAGCTCCAGCTCGAGTCGAGACTCCTGGTCCCGGAGCTGTTGGTCGCGCCGCGTAAGCTCCTGCAGATCTTCGTCGGCACGCTCCAACGTCTCAAGGGTCGGCAGCGCCAGCCCAGCGAGCTCCTCCAGCGAGCCGTCATATCCCGCCAACCGCCCGCACTCCCGATCCGCCTCCGTCTGCATCCCGGCCAGCGTCACCTCTCCCTGGGCAATGAGATCATCGAGCTCCACGCCTTTGCGCGCCGCGCGCACCGCGGTCTGCAGCGAATCCAGCTCCTGCGTCGCCTCTCGGGTACCGAGGCTCTCCCGATCCGCTTCAAGCTCACTTACCAACTGCTCACGATCGCCTGTCAGTCGCCGCAGATCCCCACTCATTCGCTCATGCTTTTGGGCGAGGTTTCGTAAGCTATCGACACGATCTCCCAAGGGCCTGAGCTGGTCGATTTCCTCCCACCCCCTCCCCGGCTGGAAGCTCTCCCAAAGATCGTGGGCGTCGCTCAGCGTGATCGCCCGCTTTCCTTTGAGCTTGTCCCGATCGGGCCCATCCTTCTGCACCGCCCCCAGATCCTGTTGCAACGCGTCGATGACCTCCGCCTGGTCCAGCAGGCTCTGAGGCACCTGTAGCCCGGCCAGCTCTTCTTCATGCCGAGCCAACTGATCCTCGCTGTTGGCCAAATCGGCCCTGGCGGCCGAAAGGTGGGTCTCCAGCGTTCGTCGTTGTTGGAGGAAGTCATCCTCCAGACGCGGCACATCCTTGAGCTCGGCCAGCCTACCCAAACGCTGGGCCCGCTCCGCCAGATCCGGCCGCACCCGCGTGATACGCAGGAGGCCATGGCGCTCCGTCTCGGCGGCGCGCTGCTGAATTTTGAGCTCCTCCACCTCACGCTCAAGCGTCTCGATCTCTTTTCGCTGCTGGTCCCACTCCCTGGCGCTCAGGGCCTGCTTGCTGCCGGCCAACCGGGCCTCCTTGAAGCCCTTGATCAGCAGATTGAGCTCGAGCTTGGATCCCCGACTCTTGAAAATCGCCTGGGCCTGCTGCTCCAATCGAGCCATCACCTCGCCCACCCTGGGATTGCCCGTGGCAGCCGAATACAACGCCTTACCCACGTCCCCCTGCTGCTCCAGTAACGCCTTGCCTCCAGCTCGCAGCTCCCTGTGGTCCAGGCCGAAGAGCCCGAAGGACGACCGGTCCATCCCCCTCAGATAGGGCAGCACAGCCCCCTCGTCCAGGATTTCATCGGTGGGTGAACGCAGGGCATTCTTGTTCTTCTTGAGGCGGATGACCTCGAGGTCCGATCCGTCCGAATGGATCAACCGGGCTCCCACCCGCAAGTTTGGCAGAGCGTGAACAAAGGCGTGGCTCGACCTCCGCTCGAAACCGAAGAGCAGGCACCGCACCGCCTCGAGCACGGTGCTCTTCCCGGCTTCATTGTCCCCGTAGATGATGGTGGGCCCGGCCTTGCCCGCCCCCAGCCCATCCAGGTCCAGGGTGACCTCCGAGAAATGGCCGAAGGCCAGCAGGTCGAGACGCGCGATTCTCATGATCGACCTGCCCCTCCGCCCCCGGCCCCGCCCCCATCCCCGCCACTGCGCTCATCCAGGGAGGCAGCGGCCAGCAGCCGCGCCACCAGCAGCTCCCGGGCCTCCTCCGCCAGACCTGTCAGGGCGACGGGATCCGTCGGATCCAGTCCCCCCGCGCCGCTCTCGCCACTAAACCACTCGACCGGCAGCTTCGCACTGGTCAGGGATTTTTTCAGTTGCTCTGAATCCTTGATCAGCTCCGGCAGCTCATCCCCCAGCGTCACCGGAGTGAGCCCCACGTCCAGAATCGTCTGCAGCAGGTCCCCCAGGTCGCTCCCGGATTCCAGCTCCTCCTTCAACCGCCGCAACCCCTCGGTTTTGATCCGCACCTTCTCCACCCAGATTTCGTACTGGGTGAGCTGCCCGGCGATGTTTCTCACCTGATCCACCCACTGGTCCGGCTCCGCCCTGAGCTCCTGATCCACCCCCGTGGCCCCCACCACGGTCACCCGCGCGGCCAGCGGACGATCCTCGGCGGCCAGGGCCGCAGCCTCCAGCGCCGCCTGCACCCTGTCGAGCGCCTCGTCGAGGTTTCGGACGCCCTCACCCGCGTCTGCATCCGCGTCCTCACCCGCGTCCGCGTCCGCGTCTGCCTTCCCCAGATCCACCGTCACCTCCGCCCAGCGAAGGACATCCAGCGGCTCGCGCTCCACCTCCACCACCCGGCCCTCTTCCACGGTCACCACCGCGCACCCCTTCGGGCCGGTCTCTCGAATGTGCCGCCCCTGCACACACCCCGGGAACACGATCCACGGATCCCTCGACAGGATCTCCCACTCGTGTACATGCCCGAGCGCCCAGTAGTCATATCCCCTGGCCTCGAGATCGCTCACCGAGCAGGGCGCATAGCTCGCGTGGTTTGCCCGCCCCTCCAGCGCCGTGTGTAGCAGCCCGATGTTGAACCAGCCCTCCCCCTCTCCCTCTCCCCCGGCCTTCGCCTCCGGATAGCCCTCGACGAGGTTCTGGGTCACCTCAGCTCGACCATAGCTCTGGCCGTGCACCACCACCCCGTCTCCGACGCCGGGAAGCTCCACGGACTCCGCCTTACGGGCCCCCAACCGAGTTACCCCCTTGGGCGCCCGCAGCTTCTTGGTCATCTTGGACTGGGCGTCGTGGTTGCCCGACACCATCACCACGGGGATCTGGGCGTCGGTGAGCCGCGCGAGCTGCTTCATCATCCACAGCCCCGTGCGCATGTCCTGCCAGTCCCCGTCGTACAGGTCCCCCGCCAACAGCACAAAGGCCACGCCCCTGGTCAAAGCCAACTCCACCAGGTTCTCAAAGGCTCGCCGCGACGCCCCCCGGATCTCCTCCGCCGGCGCCGTCTCATAGGCCGCCAGCCCCCGCAGCGGGCTATCCAGATGCACATCAGCCGCGTGAATAAACTGAAACTTCGTCATGCCAAAAGGTCCCTCGATCCGGGCGCATTCTACCATCGCTCCAACCGCCCCCATCCTCCGGAAAAACGGGCTGTCCCCAGTCTCTACGGGGTCACTACCAGCGTCGGCGTGGAGGAGTCCGACGAGGTGCCGTTGCCAAGTTCGCCGTTGTTGCCTTGTCCCCAACACCAGGCCCATTGGTCCGATCCGACCGCGCACGTGTAGTATTCCCCAGCCGAGATCTTCACCGCGTTGGTGAGGCCCGTGACCTGCACCGGCGTATTTGATTCTGACAGGGAGCCATCGCCCAGCTGGCCAGATCCACCGTATCCCCAGCACCAGGCAGTGCCATCCGAAGCGACCGCGCAGCTATGGCTACCCCCTACCGAGATGTCGACGGCGTTGGTGAGGCCAGAAACCTGCACCGGAGAGTCAGAGCTCGACGTTACTCCATGGCCCAGTTGACCGTTGTTGCCATTTCCCCAGCACCAGGCAGTGCCGTCCGAAGCGACCGCGCAGCTATGGCTACTCCCAGCCGAGATGCCGACGGCGTTGGTGAGGCCAGAAACCTGCACCGGAGAGTCAGAGCTCGCTGATGTGCCATCGCCCAATTGACCGTCGGCGCCAGTTCCCCAGCACCGGGCGGTGCCGTCCGACAACACCGCGCAGCTGTGGAAAACCCCGGCCGAGATGTCCACGGCGTTCGTGAGACCGACGACCTGCACCGGCGTGTCGGAGATCGCTGTTGTGCCATGGCCCAGTTGACCATCGCCGCCATCTCCCCAGCACCAGGCGGTGCCGCCGGACAACACCGCGCAACTGTGTTCCAACCCGGCCGAGATGTCCACGGCGTTCGTGAGACCGACGACCTGCACCGGTGTGCTCGAGCTCGACTGTGCCCCATGGCCCAGTTGACCATGGGTTCCCAACCCCCAGCACCAGGCGGTGCCACCTGACAACACCGCGCAGTCGTGATCCGCCCCGGCCGAGATGTCCACGGCGTTCGTGAGACCGACGACCTGCACCGGTGTGGCTGAGTCAGACGTGGTTCCGTCGCCGAGCTGGCCTTCGAAATTGTCTCCCCAGCACCAGGCCGTGTCGTCCATGGCTATCGAGCAAGTGGTTCCATTTCCGGCCGAGATGGCCGCGTGGCCCATGCAGTCCACCGCACAGCTCACGGGCGTCTCGCTTTCCGCCGAGGCGCAGACTCCGTCGCCGCAAGAGGCGTCTGCGCACGAATCCAGGCAAGCGTCGGTGTTGTCACCGTTTGCATCGTCGCAGTCCTCGCCGGTGTCGACGATGCCATCACCACAGAAGGCCGGCCCGCAGTCGGTGCGACAGGCATCGGGCACGGTGTCGCTGTTGGCCGCTGCGTCGTCGCAGTCCTCGCCGGTGTCGATGACGCCGTCGCCGCAGGTGTGGGGGGTGCAGTCGACGCGGCAGGCGTTGGGGGTGGTGTCCGAGTTGCTTTCCCCGTCATCGCACACCTCGTCCATATCGATGACGTCATCGCCACAGGTTGGCAAGGCGCAGGTCTCGCGGCAAGCGTCGGGGGTGGTGTCGCTGTTTTGCCCGCCGTCGTCGCACTCCTCCTCGGGATCCTGGGTCCCGTTTCCGCACAGAATCATGTTCTGCAGGCAATCTCCGCGACAGTCGTCGCCGTCGTCGGTGTTGCCGTCGTCGCACCGCTCGGCCGGTACGGTTCCTTCCAAGGTCTCATCGACGAAGCCGTCTCCACAGACGTTTATGAGGCAACCCTGAACGCAGCCGTCGGTGTCGGCGTCGTTGCCGTCGTCGCACTCCTCGCCGTTGTCTGGAACCCCGTCGCCACAATAGGGGTGTCGGCAGTCCGTGCGGCAAGAGTCAGGCGTTAAGTCCGAGTTGGCGGACCCGTCGTCGCACTGCTCACCCGTGTCGAGGACCCCGTCCCCGCAAATGGGCCCACTGTTGGTATTCGTATTCGTATTCGTATTCGTGTTGGTGTTGGTGTCATCGTCCCCACAGCTCACCACCAAAACCATACAGAGAAACGTCAAGCCTGTCCGTAGTATCATTCCAACCCTCCTTGTGGCCGCTAGTGTATGACATTCCAGACGGGCGATCCACCAGATCGATGGTGCAACAGATACGTACGAACCGTCCCCACCAGCCGGACGACATCCCCCTCCAATGCGAGACTCGACCATGCGTCTTGCGCGCCGAGATCTAAATCGCAGAGAGCTACACTTTGGTGACCATGTCCGCAGCCTTGCGGACCACTGCCGCCGGGCCGATGAACACGACCCTGTCCTCCTCCTGGAGCTGGGTTTCACCGCGGGGTACGACGAACTTGCCTTCGCGAATAATGGCTGCGATAAGGCACTCCTCGGGAACCTCCAGATCACGGATCAATTTGCCGACCACCTGGGCGTTTTCCGGGACCGCGGCGTCCAGGAGGCTGGCCGCGCCGATGCCGAATTCGTAAAGCTGCGCCAGACCCGGTCGATCGAGCAGATTCTCGACCATGGCCGCGGTCGCCCACGGGGCGCTGATGGCGGTGACGTCGTTGGTCTCCAGCAGCGTAGTGTACTCAGACTCCTGGACGATGGCGATGACCTTTTCGAGGCCGAGCTGGCGCGCCTGAAGAGCGGCAATTACGTTGCGAGCGTCATCGTCAAAGGCCGCGATGACAACGTCAATGTTGTCCAGCCCCACCTGCTCAAGCAGATCACGCCGGGTGCTGTCTCCATGATAGATGGGGCAGCTGTATCGTCGCTCCAGATCCGCGCACAGGTCTTCGTCCTCCTCGATGAAGGTGACCTGGTGCTCGGCCGAGCGGAACATCACCCGGAGCTCTTCCTTGGCGAGCAGGCGATTGGCGATATTCTGTCCCAGTCTACTGCCGCTGATGATGAGCACTTGCATGCGCGATCTCCTCAATCTGGCTACCCAATTGACTGTATTCTGTACGACGTCACGAATCAACTCACGCAGCTCGTCGCGATTGACCGGGCGCACGAGGTAGATGGCCATCCCGACCAAGGTCAAGAGGCCACCGAGAACGAAGCTGTGAAACTCCAGGGCCGGCACGAACATCCAGGTCGTGAGGATCCCCAAAATGGGCACCAGGGGAAACCACTTGACCTGAAACGGCCGCCTCAGATTGGGCATCTTCTTGTGCAGGGGAATCACTGCAAAGTTGATGATGCCGAGCCCCATCAGATAGCCGAAGTCGCTCACCGAGGCCACGAACTTCACGATGCCCGTGGAGCTGAAGACGACGACGATCAACGCGCAAAACAGCAGCGCGATGTGCGGCGTCTGGAATCTGGGATGTAGCCGGCAAAAGAAGCTCGGAAAATGGCGGTCTCGACCCAGGGCGTACATGATGCGCGCGCTGGCGCCCAGGGTGACGCTGAAGGCGGAAAGGCTGGCCATGATGGTCGCGGTGATGCCGGCCCAGCGCCCCCAGGGGCCGAACAGCTTGTCCGCCATGTAGATGAAGGGGATGTCACTTTGGGCCAGCTCGGTATAGTTGACGGTGGCCATCATTACGCCAACGACGAAAATGTAGATGATGGTGCTGATCCCCAGGGTGATCAGGATGGCTCGGGGAATGTTCTTTCCCGGATTGACGATCTCCTCGGAGGCGTTGGAGATGAGCTCAAAGCCCACGTACGAGATGTAGATCAATGCCATCGGTACGCCCATTTGATCACAGACGTTCCCCGCATGCGCCGCAGGTTCCTTCGCCGAGCGTCCCTGACCTAGGGCTGAATCGAAGGCAGCGTGCCGAGGGGCTGGCCGCTCGGATCGAAGCGCTGGAAAAAGGCCCCTGAGCCATCGCCGTCCTGACCGGCGGCGCTCCAGGTGATCACGACCCCCTGATCGAAGGAGGTCGCGACGCGGGGAGCGCCATGGGCGAAATCCGTGGCGATGCTGACCTCGAAGGGGTCTGCCTCGGGTTGGCCGAATAGATTGACGATCTGACCAAAGTTGAAAAGAAGGCCATCTTGGTTCCTCTCCGACCAGAAGAGCCACACGGTCTCGTCGTCTCTGGTAGTGAGCGAAGGCGCCAGACGCCCCTGTCCGGACGCCGAGCTTTGAAACACGAGCTCCGCGCCAAAGGGAGTCGCATCGAAGAAGGCTTGTACCCGGAGCTCGGGGTCAGATAGAAACGAGGTGTGGGTCCAGGCCACCAGCCCCGCGGATTGGGTGTCGATGTTGAAGAGCAGCACCTCGGGCTGGAGGCGCTCGCGCTCCGGGCCGTTCTCGTCATTGATCAGGAACTGTTCGAAGCCTGCGGCGCCTGCTTCTCCCCAGGCCGCGAAGACCTCGTAGCCGACGGTGGTGGCGTCGGTGGACTCCCAGGCCACAAGGATATCGCCTGCATCGTTGAGGGCCACCGCGGGGTACTGCTGGTCCCCGTCGCTCGCGGTGTTCACGGTGCGCTCCGGGCCGTCGGGAGTCCCGTCGGCGTGGAAGCGCTGGACCATGACCTGCTGGTCGAGCCCATAGATGTCGAACTGGTCCCAGACCACGACGGACTCCCCGATGGCGTTCATGGCGATGCGGGGGTGGGTCTGATTGGACTCGGTCGTCGTATTGACGAGGTCCGCGGAAATGAGGGGTGCTCCGGTCGAATCGTAGTGGCGACGATAGATGCCCCAGCCCGAGCCATCCCGGTCTCCGGCGCATTGGAAGACCAGGGTGAAGGAACCATCCGGCGCGTGCGCTACGTCGGGCAGGTCCACGTCCGCGTCGTAGGTCGAGGCCAGGAGATCACCGGTGAGGGGACTACCGCGATCCCCGAAGACCCGATACATGACGCGAACCGTGCCCATGGGGTCAGAACCCAAATCGTCCCGCCACACCACGACGATGTTCGAGCCGTTGGGCGCCACGGAGACCACCGGAAACAGCTGACTGCCAACGGGGACATGGTTGGCTTGGATCTCGGAGATGCGGCACCCGGTGCACCCGTCCCAGTCCATGGGGTTTGCGTCGTCACAGGTCTCGTTCCCGCCCAGAGATCCATCTCCACAGCAGTCGGCGGTGTCGATCTGGCAGTCAACACAGGTGAGAGCTCCCCCCTGGCCATATCCCAGGGTCTCGCAGGAGACGCTCCCCAGGTTGGAACCATCACACGCTTCGCCTTCCTGGATCAGGGCGTCCCCACAAAAGCCGCCGCCGCACCCGTCGTAGACAAAGCCCGTGCAATCCGGCGAGCAGGAGAGCTGCCCGGGGGAATAGCCCTGGCTCACGCAGGTCTCCGAGCCCAGGTCCGTGAGGTCGCACAGCTCTCCAGGATCGATCTCGTTGTTACCACAACGGGGCGTGTCCGCGTCTCCGTGGCCGTCTGCATCGCCGAAATCAACGAGACAGGCCGGCAGACCGAGCACCAACAAGCCCAGCGCAAGGCAACTGGCCGATAGCCCTTGAGGTGCAAAGACTGGAGAAAAAATCCGAGAGCGCATGGGAGATTGAGTATAGCAGAATCGATCGAACGGGAGGGAGACAGAGAGGGAGGGAAAGAGAGAGAGGGGGGAATGCGTCAGCGGCGAACGGTGCCTTTGTAACGACCGCTGGCGTCGTACATTCGGCCGCTGGAGTCGGTGCGCCCCTGGTAGCGGCCGCTGGAGTCATAGCGGCGACCGTTCTTATCCGTGCGGCCCTTGTAGCGGCCGCTGGAGTCGTAGCGGCGGCCGCTTTTGTCCATTCGGCCCTGGTAGCGACCGCTGGAGTCGTAACTGCGACCGTTTTTGTCGACGCGGCCCCGGTAGCGGCCGCTGGAGTCGTAACTGCGACCGCTTTTGTCCATTCGGCCCCGGTAGCGACCGCTGGAGTCGTAGCGGCGGCCCGGCCCGCGATATCGGCCACGACGCGCCGTGGTGCCCCTGTTGCGCCGCGAGGTGCTGTTGCGCCGCGAGGTGAACGTGCCGCGACGTGTGGAGTAGGTACGCTTGGGGTAGGTACGCTTGCGGTAGGTGCTCGAACGGTGGGTGCGCCTGTAGGATCGACGCGCTCGCGATCGGTATCCATAGTGATTGGATACGTAGGTTCGCCGGGCGAAGGCGCTCCGCCGACAGTAACGGGTGTACAGGACGTTGCGCACGCTCGACCGGCAGAGTCGCAGCCGTTTTTGGTAGCCACGGTAGTAGTTGATGCTGGTCATTTGGGGCACGTAGTACCAGGCGCCGCCACGGCGGATCATGGGCCGGCCGTCGCTGCTGAAGTACACGGTGTAGCCCTTGTAGCGGGGCACGTCATTCCAGGTATAGGCCGTGCCCGCCGTGCGCACGAAGGCGGAATCATGGGTGGCAAACAGACACCCGCCCAGGGATGTCGCCACCACCACGACAAAGAGGAGGAGCCACCACGAATAGTTCGGTTTGAGAGTCATGCGCCACAGTTTTCCATATTTGATGTCGGACTATCAGTTGCAGAATCGGTGCCATCGCAGCCAACCCTGTAATTATTGAGTTTTCACGCCCCCGCAAGTCCAGAAGTGACCCGCTGTTCATACCGGTGACCGTACGCGTCGTGAACCATGGGTCACAGCTGGCCAGGCATTCGAAATGGGCTATACTGGCTCCGAAGGGAGCCCGAATTGACTGGTCGGATTCGAAGACTGATGCGCCGCGTGATGGTTCCCTTACGGCAGGAGCGGCTTCAAGCCATCGCCCGGGCCTGGCAGGACTTACCCGACCCGCTCAAGGGCCCGGTCCAGGCCTTGGGTCGGCAGAACGCCGGCTGCGCCGCGGTGTACCGGGTGATGGACCGCTGCGACTTCTCCTGCGACGCCTGCTACCTTGGGTCCGACGACGACCGCAGCCCACCGGGCGGCTTTGCGCGGGCCCGGGGACAGCTCGATGAGGTGCGCCGAAGCCTGGGCCCCTGGGGCAACGTCCAGCTCACGGGAGGCGAAATTACCCTGCTGCCCGTGGACGAGCTCGTGCGCCTGGTACGCTATTGTCGGGAGATCGAGCTGGACGCCATCGTCATGTCCCACGGCGAGACCTTCCGACGGGACCCGACGTACCTGACGCGGCTCGTGACCGAAGGCGGCCTGGAGAAAGTCGCGATCCATGTGGACACCACCCAGAGGGGTCGCCCGGGTTGGTCCCGACCCGCCAACGAGCGCGCCCTGCACCCGCTGCGAGATGAGTTCGCCGCGCTAATCCGCCGGACCCGGGCCGAGACGGGGCGCCCCCTCCGCGCCTGTCACACGGTGACGGTGACGGACAAGAACCTGGAGGACGTGCCGGAGATCATGCGGTGGATGGTGGACAACGCAGACGCCTTCCACCTGGTGAGCTTCCAGCCCGCGGCTGCGGTGGGCCGTACCCGCGTCCACTCCCTGGAGGGCGCCCACGACCGGGTCTGGCGGCTCATCAGCGAGGGGTTGGGCCAACCCATGAACCGCCACGCCTTCCAGTTCGGTCACCCCGACTGCAGCGAAGTCGCCCTGGCCTTCGTGGTGCGTTACGGCTCCACCCGCCAAATCGTCCAGGTACACCGTCCCGACGCCCCCGTGGACCGCCGGTTCATGAGCGCGCTGCTGCGGAGTCGGTTCCGGGGCTTTGTGCACGACGGCGAGCCCCTGCCCGAGGTGCTGGCTCGGTTGCTGGGCATCTTTGTGCGGGATCCGCGCTTGCCCGCCCAGGCCGCGGCCTACTGCGTCTATCGGGCGGGGACCGAACGGGGCTGGCTCCCCGAGCTCCTGCGCGCCATGGCCACCGGGCAGCCCTGGTCCATTCGTACCCTCTCGGTGGTGGTACACAACTTCATGTCCCCCGCCCAACTTGCCACCGACCAGGGCCGACAGCGGGTCCAGGCCTGCGGCTTCCGACTGCCCGTGGACGGCCGCATGGTCTCCATGTGTGAGGTCAACGCCCAGGGACGGTCCGGGCTCGAAGAGCTCACTGGTCCGGCGTCTCCGTTGGAAACAGCGGACACTCCTGCCGAATGCACTCCCGGTTCCGGTTCATCTGACCGCAACGCAGGGGCGCGTCGGCCGTGAGCCGTACCCCGAACAGCTCCTCGGAACGCTTCGCCACCTCTCGCAGGACGATCCAGGAATCCCGCTGACAGCAACGCGCGGCCTCGTACCGGGCCACCGCCGCGCCCAGAACCGCCACCAAGGCCATGACGTGCTGCCGCGGGGCCGGCGTGAGCGGACTCGATGACTCGAAGGCGGCCACCGCCGCGCCCGCGCCCAGGACCGCGCCGCAAGCTCCCAGATAGCCGCAATAGCCCCCGGGCACCGCGCCGCCGCGGTCCAGAGCCGTACTGATAATTTCGTCCGTCACGACGATTCCGTGGTTTCTGAGCGCCGTGAGAATTACGCCGGGCACCAGGGCGTGGTGCTCCGGCCCGTGCATGGGGATCGAAGGGTGCGCGCGGACCTTGGCAAAGAGCGACACCAGGTCCCGCTCCTGGGCTGCCATCAGGATCAGCTCCATGGCCAGGCGCCCCTCGGTGGTGTGACAGCCATCGCACACGAAGTGGCCATCCGTGCAGTAGGCGTTCGCCCGGAAAGTACGTCCGCAGTAGGCGCAAGGCCGCTGCTCGTCGTGCTGGAGATAGGTCAGCTCAGCGCCACAGACCATGCACCCCACACCCAGCCGCGCGGCCCCGACCAGCAGCGGCGCCAACGGTGCCTGGGTCGTGCCACCCGCGATCCCATCGACGCCACCGTCACAGTCACAGCCGAAAGCGCCAACGCCAACGCCAACGGGCGCAGGTGTCTCCGGAGCGCAGCAGCAGGCGCCCTCCAGCTCCACGTTGGTGACGTTCCCGGCGTCATCGAGCACAAAGACCTGGTCTCCGGCGGCGGAGACCTCATCGGGGGACAGCAAGGCGATACTACCCGGCCGCAAGAGCCGGCCGGCGGCGGTCATGGCCGCTACGAAGGGACCGCGGTACTGAACCCGGACGGGCGCCTCCGTCTCCGCGGAGGGACGACGGGCCTCGAAGGTCAGCGAGAAGAACGGGTGGCCCGCCACCACGCGGTAGGGGAATCGCTTGACCACCCGCAGGGCGCAAAAGCCCGTCTCCTCCAGCAGGCCCATGAGGTCTCGCTCGGTCAGGGCGCCTCCGATGCACTCCCCGCGCAGGGTCTCGTCGTTGCGAATGGCCGCCGGGGGCTCGGTCTCGCAGACCACGTCGGCCACCACCAGCCTGCCCCCCGGGCGCAGCACCCGAAAAATCTCCCGCCAGGCGCGCCGCTTGTTGGTGCACAGGTTCAGCACGCAGTTGGACAGGACCACGTCCACGCTGGCGTCCTCCAGGGGAAGCGCCTCGATGTAGCCGAGCCGAAATTCCGTGTTTCGGTATCCGAGCCGCTGGGCCACCTGAGCGGCTCCGTTCTCGGCCAGGCCGAGCATACGGTCCAACATATCCACGCCGATGACGCTCCCGGTGGCTCCCACCAGGGAGGCGGCCACGAAGCACTCCAAACCGGCGCCGCAGCCCAGATCCATGACGGCCTCGCCCGGCTCCAGCCCGGCGTCGGACACCGGGCTGCCGCAGCCGTAGCTTCTCAGGCGCGCCTCGTCGGGCACATGGGCCACCAGCTCCTCCGGAAATACCGCCGGGTTCAGGATGTCCTCATTGGGAGCCTCCGCCGCCCGCCCGTAGAAGGCTTTGATGGGGGACCGGCTGTCCTCCCCGCCGCTCGCCACGCCCAGCAGGCAGTTGGAATGCACCAGAGCCACGTCCCCGTGGGCGCCACAGGTCTCGAGCACATCTCCCATTTTGAGCCGTAGTCCGGGCGCCTCGCCATCGGGCTGGTCGCGAGCCTCCTCGGTGATGAGCCACCGGGCCAGCTCCTCGTGGAGCGGCAGGTACGGATCCGGGCCGTCGAACCCGCCCGTGTGCGCGTAGGCGTGGTCCAGGTCCCCGCCCCCCAACAGGTACCGCCAGGGCGACGAGTCTCCGGCCACCGTGCGCTGCCGCAACCCCTCGAGCACCGGGCTCTCCCGCCAGGCCCGGGCCAGGTCGCCGGCCATGGTCGTGCAAAGCTCCTCCCGCCCCACCAGGGCCGCCGACGGGTAGAGGTTGCCGTCCGGCCCCACGGCGAGGGAGTCCCAACCGGCCCCCGTGCCGTCATGGATGGTCCCGGGGGGCGCAAAGAGCTGGGTGCGCATCGAGTCCAGGTTGTCGATGACGAGTCCCAACGCCCGGGCCCGCTCCTGGGCCTTGCGAAGGGGCGAAAAGAGCTGCAAGGGATCGGCGAAGTCGCCCTGAGTCCCCCGCCCGGCCACGAAGTACCACATGAAATGCAGGTTGGTGGCGCCCGCGCGGTGGGCCAGGTCCACCACCTGGACCATCTCGTCGCGATTCTGCGCGCGCACGCCCATGGACATGGTGAAGGGTCGCTCCTGCTGTCGCAGCCACCGAAGCTGGACCAGCAACCGCTCGAAGGCGCCCGCGCCCCGGACTTGATCGTGCGTTTCGCCTATGCCGTCCAGACTTATCTGCAGGTGGAACCGGTCGGAGGGCCAGCGCAGCAGGTCGTCCGCGTTGTGCTCCAGGAGCAGCCCGTTGGTCAAACACACCACGTGCGCCTCGGGATCCTGAAGGATCCCCTCCACGATGGTGGCGAAGCCCGGGTGCACCAGGGGCTCGCCGCCGGTCAGGGCGAACACCCGACAGCCCAGCGCCCGCGCCTGGGCCACCAGCTCCAGCGCCCGCTCGGTCTCCAGCTCCGCGCCCGCGGTGGGCGACGAGCTGAACAGACAGTGGGCACACTCCAGGTTGCAGCGATCCGTCAGGTGCAGCCACAGCTCCTCGAGCCGGTCGGGCGAGAGCCGCGAACCGCGCCCCGGATACTGGGCCGGCTCGGTGTCCGGCAACCGCGCCAGGAACCGCTGCGCCTCCAGCGAGAGAGCCACGCTACCGACCTCGCCACCGCCCCCTCCCCCACCCGCCACCAGGTCTCGCAGCACCCGATCCCCCGCCGAGCTCGGCACGAACCAGTCCGGCCGCTCCGGGTGGAGGTACACGGAGATGGATTCGAATACCTGTCTCTGCCAACGCGTCGGATCAAACACCGCAATCGCTCCAGTGGTTCCAGGATATCTTGGGGGATATCTTGGGGATGTCTCAGGGGCTTCAACCTATCGCATCAGAATAAACGCGCAATGGTCCGAAGCGGACAACGGCCAAACCCTACGATCACGGAGGTGGAAACCAGCTTGTGGTATTCTGGGAAAATCATGAGATTTTTTCCGTTCGTCCTGTTTATCGTCGCCGTGGTCGCCTACGTCCTGTGGAAGTACCGCCAATCGGGGTCCTCGGGTCAGGCAGCGCATTTCGGTCTCCCTGAAGGAGACGGCGTCAAGTACTACTGGAGCTGCGATTTCGACACGGATATTTCCACGACCGCGAAGGTCGGGGTCGCCGCCGTCGGATTGCTGTTTGGCAGCATCGCCCAGCTTCGGCCCATGGGCGCGTCGGTGGCCATTTCAACCCAGGGTCTGCTTGCCATGGTCGTGGAGGCCGAGGATGGCGACGTCATGCGACTCCTGTTTCGCCAAAGTGAAGGCCTCCGTATCGAGGTTCTAGGACCCGGCTCTCGCAAGATGCAGGGCGGCCCGAGCGTTGTCGTACGGTTCACTTCAGCCGAGGGAAAGTCCCTGCAGCTCCTAATGCACGACAGCGCCCCAGCCCTTCTGGACCAGTGGGCAGCCTCAAACAGCTAGCGCAGCGGATCCTTCGGACCCGGCCAGCCGCCTTAGCACCTGAGCAACGCCACCGTTCTCTGCTACAGTCGCCGCGCCATGGCACCTAGCTCGCCCATTGGACCGGTCCCTTCACCCGACCTCTCGGACGCCACCCGAGAGTGGCTCCGGGAGCGGGTGCGCCCTGCCCGGCGCTGGATCCTGGGCGCCGTGGTGGCCGGAGCCGTCGAGGGCGTGGCGCTGGTGGTGCAGGCCTGGCTCATGGCCGCCATCGTGTATGGGACCTGCTTCGGCGGGCGGAGCGCGGACGACATGGTGGGCTGGTTCGTGGGTCTGGTGGCCGCCATAATCACGCGGGCGGTGAGCCGCTATCTGCGGGACCGAGCTGGATTCCGGGCCGGCGCGCGGGTCCGACAGGGACTGCGGGAGGATCTGGTGCGTCGCCTGGTGCTGAGCGATTCATCCCACGGGGGGCGGTCCACGTACGCGCAGACGCACGCGCACGCGCAGACGCACGCGCACGCACACGCAAGCACCCAGGCCGCAGGGGCCATGGCCACCGCCGCCGTGGAGCAGGTGGAGGGTCTCCACGACTATGTGGCCCTGTACCTGCCACAGAGGGCATTGGCCGCGGTGGTCCCCCTCACCATCGCCCTGGCGGTGGCTCCCTGGAGTTGGGCGGTGCTGGGGATCCTGCTGTTCACCGCCCCCCTCATCCCCTTCTTCGCCTGGCTCGTCGGGTTGGGTGCCGTGCGCGCCAGCGGGCAGCAGTTCACGGCCCTGGCCCGGCTGGGGTCACACTTTGTGGACCGCCTGCACGGGCTCACAACCCTTAGGATACTGGATCGGGTGGACGCCGAGGCGCTCGGTGTGGGCCGAGCGGCGGACGAGCTCCGCCGGCGCACCATGAAGGTCCTGCGTATCGCCTTTTTGACGGCCGCGGTGCTGGAGCTCTTCACCGCCCTGGGCGTGGGACTGGTGGCGGTCTTCCTGGGTCTCACCCTGATGGGGAGCTGGAACGTCGGGCTTTGGGGCCGCGCGCCAACCTTCGAGGTGGCGCTCTTTCTGCTGATCCTGGCCGCCGAGTTCTTCCGGCCCCTGCGAGCCCTGGGTACGCTCTTTCACGCCCGGGTAACCGCCGCTGGTGCCGCGGAATCACTGCGGACGATCCTGACGGGGATCCCAGATCCACATGGGTCGGATGCGCGGTCGGGAGCTTCGGCTGGGCGCCGATTGCCGGAGCTCGTTTTGGACCGGGTGGGAGTGGGAACCCCCGGGCAACCCATTCTGGACGACGTGAGCCTCACCATCTCGCCGGGAGAGCACCTGGCCGTGGTGGGGCCCAGCGGCGCGGGGAAGACCACGCTGATCCGGGTGGTGCTGGGAGCCCAGAGACCCGACCATGGGGAGGTGCGCGCGGGGAATCGCCCCCTCGTCGAATGGGATCCGGAACGGTGGCGTACCCACCTGGCCTGGGTGGGTCAGCAGCCCCGCCTGTTCCACGGCACCCTGCGGGAGAACATCGCCCTGGGGAGGCCGGACGTGGATCCGGACGCCGTGGAAGACGCTGCCCGGACGGCAGGTGTTCTGGACTTTGCCCGGGAACTGCCCGAGGGCCTAAACACGGCGGTGGGAGAGGTCGGGGTGGGCCTGTCGGGGGGGCAGATCCAACGCGTGGCCCTGGCCCGGGCCTTCCTGAAGGACGCGCCGCTCCTGCTGCTGGACGAGCCCACGGCCAACCTGGACACCCACAGTGAGCGCCTGGTGCTCGACGGGCTGGCCTCCCTGGGCGCGGACCGCACCGTCATCGCGGTAACCCATCGGCTGGCCACCTGTGAACAAGCGGATCGGGTGGCCGTACTGGAGCGGGGGCGACTGGTCCAGCTCGGCCCCCATGAGGAGCTCATGGCGGTCGAAGGGACGTATCGTCGGCTGGTGATCGCGGCTACAACCGCAGGCGAGGAGACGGCCCATGCGTGAGTGGCGTTTTCTGTGGCGCATGGCGGGCCACCAGCGGCGTCGCATGGTGCTGGGCGTCGCGTTGGGGCTGGCCACGGGCGTCGCCGCGGTGGGCTTGATGGCTGTGGCCGGTGGGCTGCTGGCCCTGTGTACGGTCACCGGCCTCGCCGCCGCGGGCACGTGGAACCCCGCGGTGGGGCAGCTCTCCGCCGGGATCCGCTTCTTCGCCATCGGGCGCACCCTGGGACGCTATGGCGAGCGGGTGATCACCCACGACGCGACCCTGCGCATCGGAGGAAGGCTGCGCGCGTGGTTCCTGGCGCGGCTGGCCCGACGGGCACCCGTGGGTCCGGGCGGGCCGGAGCGGCTCCGCGGCGGAGACCTGCTGGATCGGCTCGTAGCGGACGTGGACGCGCTCACCGGGTTCTACATCCGAGCAGCGTCGCCCCTGGTCTGGAGTCTGGCGCTGGTGGGGCTGGTGGCGGTCTTCCTCGCCTGGGCGACGAGCTCGGCCCACTCCGTATCCCTGGCCCTGGTCGGGGCAGAAACCGGGCTCCTGCTGGTGGCGGTGGTGGGCCTGCCCTGGCTGGGCGGACGCTGGGGCCGATCCCTCGGGCCCGGCGTGGCCGCCCAGGGGCGGAGGCTCCGCGTCCGGCTGCTGGAGTCCCTCCAGGGGCGCCTGGAGCTGCTCGTCTACAACGCCGCGCACCTCCAGGTGGAGCGACTGCGGTCAGAGGGGCGGGCGTGGATCCGGGAGCAATCGAGCTACAGTGCACGCGTGGCGCTATTGCGGGGGCTATCCATCCTCGTGGCCGGCGGCGGACTCGTGGTCGTCCTGTGGCTCGGCGCGCGGGCCGCTCGGACGGACGGGCTTGCCCCTACCCTGGTGGCAGCGTCGGTGCTGGTGGTGCTCACGGCCTTCGAGCTGGTGGCCCCATTGGCCACCGCCGCCCCGGACCGGGAACGCGTGCGCGAGGCGGCGGACCGCGTGAGGTCCCTCCTCGAAACGCCGCCCCAGACGCCCGCCCCACGAAAGGCCGCGACGTGCCCCACCGACACCACCCTGCGGCTCGAGGGCGTGAGCTTCGGCTATGGCCATAGCGATGGCCATGGCGATACTTACCAGGAATCGCGAATCATGCCGGTGATCCGGGATCTGGACCTGACGATCCCCGCGGGCGAGCATGTGGCGCTCCTGGGACCCTCCGGCGCGGGCAAGTCCACCCTGGCCCAGCTCCTGGTGCGGTTGCGGGATCCGGACGCGGGGCGCATCACCCTCGGAGGCGTGGACCTACGCGACCTCGCCGAGTCGGACCTGCGCCGTCTGGTGACCGCCGTGGAACAACGTCCCCACCTGTTCACGGGCACCCTGCGCGACAACCTGAAGCTGGGCCGTCCAGACGCCAGTGACGACGACCTACGGAATGTGCTCGCCCAGGTGGCGCTGCCCCCCGACGACACACGCCTGCCCGACGGCCTCGACACCTGGATCTCCGGCACCGGGGATCCCGAATCCCCCCACCACGCTCGCCGTCTCTCCGGGGGCGAGGCGCGGCGTGTCGCGCTGGCCCGGGCGCTGTTGCGCGACACCCCCGTACTCATCCTCGACGAGCCCACCGAAGATCTGGATCCCCCCACCGCCAACCGCCTCCTGACCTCCCTGCTGGAGTCTGGCCGGGAACGCACGCTGGTGCTCATCACCCACCGCCGCGTCGTGCTGGAACGGGCAGACCGGATCCTGCTGTTGGAGTCTGGAAAAATATCCGAAGACGGCGACCACACCACCCTGGTGGCCGCGGACGCCCGGTACGCCGACCTGTGGCGGCGTGTGGGGAGAAACTAGCCTACTTTTTCTGCTTGGGGTCCGGCTTGGGGTCCGGCTTGGGGCCTGGCTTGCGATCCTCCGTCTTGATCCCGACGCCGACGTAGAACCGCTTGCGAACCTCCATGACCATGAGGGGCACGGGGTTACCGCCCCCCTTGGGGTGCACCATGGCCAGCTTCACCCTCTTGTCGCCGGCGCTGGGAAGATCCTTAACCTCCACCCGCGCCACCTGGAAGCCCTTGGGTATGCCCCGCAACATCTCCGGGACCATGGCGCGTAGCGCCTTGACGTATTTGCGACAACCCGCGGCCATGTCGGGTTGGGCCTCGCACACGGTGTCGTTCATCAAGAGACGAATCACGCCGGCCTGATCCCGACGCGCGGCAGCCTCCACCAACCCCCGCGCCGCGCCCTCCACCGAGGCCGCCCCAGCCGCCTTCTTCTCCACCCCGGGCTGTCCCTTCCCGGACTCCTTGCTACATCCGGACACCGAGACCAGCCCCAAACCCAACAGCACAACAAACAGGGTCCTGACCATCATTGTCTTCCTCCTATGAAACCCAAACCGCGTTGGTATTGGTACCCCAGCGGTGCGTCAAATGATATGGCTGCGATCGATCTCGGTTGGGGCTAGGTGCAGGAGCCGCAGTCCACCCGGGTGGCGTTGACGATCGTGGCATTACAGCCCGCCGGGGTCGGGTCGCAGTCAAAGCAGGACCCCGGCCCGAAGGTCGTCGTGAAGGAGCCGTCCCAGTGGTCGGCGTCGGTGAAGGTGCCGGTAATGGTGTACGTCTCAGGGCAACCTCCGGGGATTGTACACTGGGCGGAAAATGCCCCGTCCGTAGCGGTGTCTCCGGTCATCCAGCAGGGCTGGCTACCCACAAACCCGCGGGCGATGGCGGTAAGGTTCACCCCCGTATCCTGAAGCTCGACGCAGGAGAACTGAAAATTGACCAAACCAAATGCGCAGTTGCAGTTGACCCCCACCTGGATGTTGTAACAGCCCGACGGGCTCGGACCGCCTATGGTCTGGCAGGAGTTGTCGCAGGTGGCCGTCTCCCCGAATTCATCACACTGCTCTCCCGCGGCCGGTATCGGACGCTCGATGTCGGCCAATGCGTCGCAGTCGAGGCGGCCTTCAGTCATGGCTTGTTGGAGCCGAGTTTGTAGCGCTTGCGCGAAGCAACTGTTGGACCCAGGTCGCGGCGCTGCGGACCAAACGGTCTGGCTAGTATATCAGCCTCTTGGTTTGGTCCCTATATAGGACCAAACGGCCTGGCTAGTATATTAGCCTCTGGATTTGGTCCCTGTCGTGGACGATGTCCCAAACATTCAGTACTGTTCACCGCCCATCACCAGCGGCGCCAGGGATGCCAATCCGCAGCGGAACATGACGCCGGAGCGTCTCTCTCTACCGGACTCACCTTCTGAAAAAAGAAGCAATCCGGCACGCCCGGCCGTAGGCGGTGCCATTCAGCGCTCGGGCCCGCACCATGGGTGCGTATTGCCGGGGCGGATGCACTACCTGACGGTTCGCTACACCGGGCTCCCGGCGGTGGCAGGAGGGAACGGATTTTATCACATTGTGTAACCAAGGGATGGGTACCGCCGGCGACCAACCTTCGGGTTGATTTGACAGAAGGCTCACACGGCCTACACTGCTCAGGTGTTCAGTTCCCGTAAACCCCGTTCCGTCGACTATGCCGAGCTGCACTGTCACAGCGGATTCTCGCTGCTGGACGGGGCTTGTTTGCCGGAGCGGCTGGTGGAGCGGGCGCTGGAGTTGGGGTACCGGGCGCTGGCCTTAACGGACCACGACGACCTGGGGGGCATGATTCGGCACCTGGAGGCCGGGCGGCGCCAGGGGCTGCACACCATCGCCGGGGCGGAGCTCACCTTCGAGGGCGAGCACCACCTGACGGTGTTGGCCGCCGACCCCCGGGGCTGGGCGAGCCTGTCGACCCTGGTGAGCCACGCCCGCATGCGAACCGCCGACGACGCGGTCAACGACCGGGGCAATCCGCGGGTCCGCATGGAGGAGCTGCTGGCGCGCCCCGAGGGGTTGGTGGTCCTATCGGGCTGCCCGCGGGGGCGCATCCCCACGCTGCTGCGACAAGGGAATGAGGCCGGCGCGCTCCAGTTCGCCGAACCACTGCGGGAGGCCTTCGGCGACCGCTTCGTGGTGGAGGTGATGGATCACGACACCCTCGAGGAGAGCGACCTGGTGGCCCCCCTGATCGCCCTCGCCCACCGGCTGGACGCCCCCTGGGTCGTGACGAACAACGCCCACTACGCCGATCCCGCCGGGCGTGAGGTCCACGACGTGCTGACCTGCCTGCGGCACCGGGTCACCCTGGACGAGGCGGGGACCCGGCTGCGGCCCAACGACGGCTGGCACCTGGTGGACCGGGCGCGACTGAGCGAACGCTGGCGACCCGACCGGTCCGGGCTGCGCCAGTCCGTGGCGCTGGCCGAGCGCTGCACCTTCGTGGTGGCCGACCTGGCGCCGCGGCTACCGTCGTTTCCCCTGCCCCCGGGCACGGACGCCGACGGTTTCCTGGCGGGGCTCACGGCCGAGGGCATGAGCGACCGCTACCCCTGCCCCGACGCGCTCCACCACCGCCAAATCAAACACGAGCTGGACATCATCGGACGGCTGGGCCTGGCGGGCTACTTCCTCGTCGTCTGGGACATCGTCCGGTTCTGCCGGCGCCGGGGGATCCTCTGCCAGGGCCGGGGCTCAGCGGCCAACTCGGCGGTGTGCTACTGCCTGGGCATCACCGCCGTGGATCCCATCGGCATGGAGCTGCTCTTCGAGCGCTTCCTCTCCGAGTCCCGGGGGGAGCCGCCGGACATCGACCTGGACATCGCCCACCGGGACCGGGAGGAGGTGCTGCAGTACGTCTACAAGCGCTATGGCCGGGATTACGCTGCCATGGTGTGCGAGACCATCACCTACCGCGCCCGCTCGGCCGTGCGGGACGCGGCCCGGGCCCTGGGCTTCTCCCCCGAGCAGGGGGACGCCCTGGCGGCGCAAACGGACCGGCACCAGGAAGCGGCGGGCGCGGCGGCGGATCTGACAGGGACAGGGACAGGGACAGGGACAGGGACTGGCGACGGGCAGTCCGGGCTCCAGGCGGCGGGACTGGATCCGGAGGACGCCCGGGTCCAGGCGCTCTTGCGCGTAGTGCGTGGGCTCAACGAGCTCCCGCGCCACCGATCCATCCACGTGGGCGGCTTCGTGATCACGGGGGGGCCGCTGTATGAGGTGGTGCCCATAGAGCCCGCCTCCATGCCCAACCGCACAATCATCGCCTGGGACAAAGACGATCTCCCCCCCACGGGGCTGATAAAGATCGATCTGCTCGGGCTGGGCATGCTCACGCTGCTGCAGGACGCCGGCCACCTCATCCGACGCACCTGCGGTGACGATCTGGACCTGGCGAAGCTGCCCATGGATGACCCGCAGGTCTACGATCTGCTCTGCGCGGCCGACACCGTGGGGCTCTTCCAGGTGGAGTCCCGGGCGCAGATGAACACCCTGCCCCGCCTGCGGCCACGCAAGTTCTACGACCTGGTGGTGGAGGTGGCGCTGATCCGGCCGGGGCCCATCCAGGGCGACATGGTGCACCCGTATCTGCGCCGTCGGCGGGGCGAGGAGCCCGTGGACTATCTGCATCCGAGCCTGGAGCCGGTGCTCAAGCGCACCCTGGGCGTACCGCTCTTCCAGGAGCAGGGAATGAAGTGCGCCGTGGTGTGCGCGGGGTTCACGCCGGAGCAGGCCGACGAGCTGCGACGCGCCATGGGGTTCAAGCGATCGGATGAGCGCATGGAGCGCATCGGCAGGGAGCTTACGGCGGGGCTGCGAAACAACGGCCTGGACGAAGCGACCATCGCGCGCATCGTCGCTCAGCTCACGGCCTTCTCCAACTACGGCTTCCCCGAGTCCCACTCGGCGAGCTTCGCCCTCATCGTCTACGCCTCGGCCTACGTGAAGCTCTACTATGCGCCGGAGTACCTCGCCTGCCTGCTCAACGCACAACCCATGGGGTTCTACGGGCCCGGCACCCTGGTCCACGACGCACGGCGCAGGGGAGTGGAGGTGCGACCGCCGGATCTGGGACACAGCCGCTGGCTCTGCTCCATCGAGGGGTCAAACCGCCCCCCCGGCGAACCCCAGGAAGGCACGGTGGTGGACATCCGCGGGCCGTACCGGGCCGTGCGCCTGGGCCTACGCCTGGTGCAAGGTCTCGGTCCCGTGGCCCGGGATCGCCTGGAGGGAGCGCTGGCGGACTCCCCCTTTCGCTCCATGGACGACGTGGTGCGTCGCTCGGGGCTGTCGGTTCCCGAGCTGCGCACCCTGGCCAATGCCGGCGCCTTCGGCTCCTTCTGTCCAGATCGACGCCGGGCCCTGTGGGAGGTGCTCCGCCTGGCGCAAGGCCGCGGCTCGCCCCTCGCCCCCGCGCCGGCCGACCCACACAGCGCTCCGGGACGCCCCCTGGACCCGGCCGAGGAGATCCTACACGACTACGCCGCCACGGGGGCCTCCACCGCGGGCCACCCCATGGAGCACCTCCGCGCCGAGATGCAGCGCCGGGGCGTCCTACGCTCAGACCAGCTCCGTCGCCACCCCAACCGCCGCAAGGTCCGCGTGGGCGGCGTGGTCATCTGCCGCCAGCGTCCGTCCACGGCCAAGGGCTTCTTCTTCGTGACCCTGGAAGACGAGGCCGGCATGGTGAACGTCATCGTGCGCCCCCAGCGCTTCGAAAAACACGCCCAGCTCCTACGCACCGCCCCGGTCCTCCTGGTGGAGGGCCGCCTCCAGAACGAACAGGGCGTGCTCAACATCCTCGGCGACCGCTTCGCCACCGCCACCACCACCTCCCCAGCCGGCCCCGTGCAGGTTAAGTCCCACGACTTTCATTAGGCACGCGCAGTACAACGCCTATTTCCCCCATGTACAACCATGTCCGGCCATCTTGACCCGAAGCGTTCCGCCGCCGATACTTGATTCCATTCAAGGACCCAAACACAGGTTGAGCCGTTCACCGCATCGAACCCCAGTAGGCGCGACCGGTGTTATCTGTGTGATGGCCGTCTCGTGGCTCCTGGGAGCGTGCGCCGCCCCTCACACCGTGCGCACCGTGGGCAAGGGTAAGACCGCCCTCAACGTCTCGGTGGGGGGCCCCCTGTTTTCCAACCTCCTGCCCGGAATGCCCGTACCGAATATCGCCGTAGGGGCTCAGTACGGGATCACTGACGCCTGGGACGTGCACACCAACTTCCATGCGCTGCCGGCGGTATACCGAAACCTGGCCCTGGATACGGGGGTGACCCGGCGGTTGCTACAGCAACAAAAAGGAAAGTGGTGGCCCGAGCTCACCCTCACCCTGCGCCTGAACATGATCACCAGCTTCAAGGCTTTCCGTCTGTACCCGGAGCTTCACGGCTATGCCTCCTACCTCTTGAAACGCCGCTGGCTGGTCTATTTGGGGTTGACCACTTTCTACGATTTCTTCTGGGAAAAGGGAAATCACTTCCGGATGCACTGGGGCCCCACCCTCGGCTGCGACGTGCGGTTCGCCAAGCGATACTCCGTGGGGCTCTCCTTCCGGTGGATCTCTCCCCAGGAGGACACCAGCCGGCTCACCCTGGAGTGGGCGTCCCCCGGACGGCTGGGCTGGTTCTTCATCCAACTGAGCTTCCGGGTCAACTTCTCCGCCTGGGGAGGTGCCTCTTGAAACGGCTTTGTTTCGCACGGATCGCGCTGCGTCTGGCCCTGTTGCTATCTGCCGCGCTGCCCGGGTGCACCCTCGACGGGTTCATGTTCAACGGCGAGATCCACGACGGCCCCTACGACTTCACCGGTACGGTCATCCCGTCGGATCGCTTTGATCCGGAGGGCACCTTCGTAACCGCCGCCGACGGGACCCGGATCCACCTGCACTTCGTACGCTCCAGCACAGACGCCACGGGCCGGTCGGACACCACAATCTTCTACTGTCACGGCAACAGCACGAACCTGCT
>JAOZUO010000079.1:29684-35849 GCA_029938605.1 Deltaproteobacteria bacterium
CGGGCCGGTCGGACACCACAATCTTCTACTGTCACGGCAACAGCACGAACCTGCTCCACTACTGGGAACGAGTCGAGCACTTCTACGAGCTGGGCTACCAGGTCCTGATCTTCGACTACCGCAGCTACGGCCGCTCAGACGACGTGGAGGCGACCGAGGCGGGAATCTACGCCGACGCCGAGGCAGCCTTCGACCACCTGCTGTCCCTACCGGAGGTGAACCCGGACAAGGTCGTGTTTTACGGCTACTCCCTGGGCGGCGCCCCCTGCGTGGAGCTGGCTCACCGCTACGCCAATCAGCCGGCGGCTCTCATTACCGAGGCCATATTCCGCTCGGTGGAGGACCTGCTGCAGGACGGCGCCGGCGCGAGCCTGGACGTATCCATGGTTTCGGATCTGCGGTTCGACAACTTCGCCAAGATCCATGAGGTGGGCGCGCCACTGCTGATCATCCACGGCCGCGACGACGACTACGTCCCGGTGGAGTACGGGATCGAGCTGTACGCCCAGGCGCTCGAGCCAAAGGAACTCTACCTCGCCCCGGGGGCCGGACACTCCACCGTCCCCGGCGAGGCGGGCAGCCCCAATAGACAGACCTATCTGGATACCGTGGCGACCTTCCTCGATACCTACGTCCCCTGACAATGCACGCCACCCAAACACGAAAGGACCGCCCCATGAAAAACCACCGCAAATCCACAATCGCCGGACGGATGTCCTTGGCTCCATCTTTGTCCTTAGCCATGGCCCTGGCCTTGGGCGCCATGGCTCTGGTCGCCTGCGGCTCGGGCAAGAACAGCGAAAAAGCGAGCAAGTCCAGCGACAAGACAAGCAAAGCCGGCGAGATGACAGGCGCCGCCGAAGGGATGAAAACCGCGTCCAGGGTCGCGCCCAAAGCCAGACCCAAACCCAAGGTCGTGCCCCTGGTCGAGCACGGACTGGATTCGGCCGATGCGAAGTGGAAGGGTTGGATCGTCACCGGCCCCAAGAACGCCAAGGTCATGAAGGATGGCTACAAGGGAGCTCGCCTGGCGGCCGACGGCAAGGGCATGATGAGCCGAAAAATCGGAGACGATCAGGGCTTCGACATCGCCTTTAAGCAGAGCAAGAAGCCCTTGAAGGGCTTCGCGAAGGTCAAAAAGCTCCTGGACCTGAAGGTGAAGTACTCCAAGGGGAAGATGAGTTACAAAATCCTCAAGGAGGAGGCGGACGTGATCACCTGGTCCCAGCAGAGGGGCAAATACAAGTCCTTTTTCCTCGAGGTGCATCTGAAGGTGGGCGGCAAGGACGTTCTGTGCAAGACCAACCACATGATCGGGGCCGGCAACGAGGCCGAGCTCGCGCGCTACCTGACCGCCTGTCGCACGCTGAAAAAGAAGTAGCAGCTCCGCCGCCGTCTCCATTGGGATCCGCTGGGCTCTACACCCGGCGGGGGTGGCCGACTTTGTGGTTCCATGATAGTTGGAATCTCCATGAGACGTATCTGCCAGACTGCGATCCTGTCGTTTGTTTCTATTTTGGTGGGCGGTGTGGGGTCGGGCTGCGCGAAAAAACAGCCGGCAAGATCGGGCGACGAGCCGGCCATGGCCGCGACTACGCAGGCGGTCATGCATGCACCCCAGACCATGCGCCCAAAGACCATGCGCCCGAAGACCATGCGCCCGAAGGCGCCGCCCAGACCCGTGGTGGTGGATCCGGATCCGCCGGCCAGCGTCCTGCCCAAGGCTGCGCAGCTTCCGGCAGACGCCGAGGCCCTCCTGAAAAAAAAGCACCTCCTGTCCTTCCCCAGCCGGTTCAATGGAAAGGTCCACGTGAAGCAGAAGGGCCGCGTACGGTCCCTGTACCTGGGCCGGCGGATGGACATCGTCCACACGCGGCTGAACTTGGACCGCCCCGCCGACCTCATATCGCCCTATCAGCAGTGCCTCCTGCTGGGCTTCGGTCTATTCGACCATCCTCGGGCCCAGGTGAAGCGGGTGGCGATGATCGGCCTGGGCGGGGGCGCCATCACGCGCTTTTTCCAACTCAAACGGCCGAACCTGGTGTTTCACTCCGTGGAGATCGATCCCATGGTGGTGGCGGTGGCGCGCCGGTTCTTCGGAGTGCTCGACACCCCCGGATACCGCAGCTACGCCATGGATGGACGCCGGTTCATCGCCGAGGCGAAGCGCCCCTATGACGTGATCATCCTCGACGCCTTCGACGCCGAGGCCAACCTGCCGAAACCACTCGCCTCGCAGGAGTTCTTTCAGCTACTCCGCCGACACCTCTCCCCCAAGGGCGTGCTGATCACCAACATCCTGGTGTACAACCGCCGGATCTATGCCACGCTGCTCAAGACCATGCAGACCGTGTTCCCCAAGGTCCTGCGCATCCCCCTGCGGAGCTTCCGGACACACAACACGCTGCTGCTAGCGCCGAAGGATCCGGGCCAGGTCGCCGATCTCAAGAAGCTCGCCGGACGCATCGCGCAGCTCAAGGCCTCCTTCTCCGTCTCCTTTCCCCTCGATCGTTGTCTCAAGGTCGCCAACACCGACAAGGTCAACCTCGACGGCGCGAAGGTCATCCGCGACAAAAAATCGCCAGCACCGATGACCACGAAACCACGCTAACGCAACCGATAGCGGACTCGTCTACTTTTTCGGGAGGGGGAATCCGCGCTTGCGCATGAGGGCGTCGATGCTGGCGTCCCGGCCGCGGAAGCGGCGGTACCCCACCGCGGGATCGATGGTGTTGCCCACGGAGAACACGTTGTCGAGTAGACGCTTGGCGACCTTGGCATCGTAGGCGCCTCCGGCCTCGCCAAAGGCTTCGTAGGCGTCGGCGGTGATCACGTCCGCCCAGAGGTAGCTGTAGTAGCCCGCCGAGTAGCCGTCCCCCGCGAACACGTGGAGGAACTGCGGGGTCCGATGGCGCATGACGATCTCCGCGGGCATGCCGAGGGAGGCGAGGGTCTCACGCTCGAATGCGTCGGGGTCGATCTTGCGCGCCCCGGCGAGGTGAAGCTTCATGTCCATCAGGGCGCTCGCCAGGTACTCCACCGTCTCAAACCCCTGGTTGAAGGTGGCGGCCTGCTCCAACCGCTTGACCAGGATCCGGGGGATGGGCTCGCCCGTTTGGTGGTGCCGGGCAAAGAGGCGGAGCACCTCCGGGGTGGACAGCCAGTGCTCCAGGAGCTGTGAGGGAAACTCCACGTAGTCCCGGTAGACCGCGGTGCCGGCCAGGGACGGATAGGTGACATTGGAAGACAAACCGTGCAAGGCGTGGCCGAACTCGTGGAACAGCGTACGCGCGTCGTCCCAGGAGATGAGCACCGGCGCGCCCGCCTTGCCCTTGAGGAAGTTCGAGTTGTTCGAAACGATGGGACGCACATCTCCATCGACCCGGTGCTGGGTGCGATAGGCGCTCATCCACGCGCCCGAACGCTTCTGCGACCGGGCCCAGGGGTCGAAATAGTACAGGCCCACGTACCGGCCGGTCTGACGGTGGGACACCTGGAAAACCTTGACGTCGGGGTGAAAGATCGGGGCGCCATCCAAGGGCTTGAACGCGTAGCCGAAGAGCTTCCCCGCCACCCAGAACATCGCCTCCCGGAGCCGATCGATCTGCAGGTAGGGTTTGATCAGACTCTCGTCGAGATTGTACTTCTTCTTTCGGACTTTCTCGGCGTAGAAGCGATAGTCCCAGGGCTTGATCGTGATCTTCGCCCCTTCCTGGTCGGCAACCGCCTGCATAGCGGCCACCTCCTGGTGCACACGAGCCACCGCCGGTTTCCAGACACTCTCCAGGAGCGCAAGGACCGCCGCCGGCTTCTTCGCCATGGTGTTCTCCAGGCGCCAGTGGGCGTGGGTGGCATACCCCAGGAGCTTGGCACGCTCGGCTCGCAACGCCAGGATCCGCGTAATCACCTTGTTGTTGTCGGTCTTCCCCCCGCGGTCGCCGCGATCCACGAACATCCGCCAGGCGAGCTCCCGCAGGTCGCGTCGCTCGGAGTAGGTCAAAAAGGGGTCCACCGAGCTGCGGGTGTTGCGAATCACCCACTTACCGGGCATCTTCCGCGCCACCGCCTCGGCGGCCGCGGCATCTCGCAGCGACGTGGGCACGCCGGCCAGGTCGCGCTTGGTCTTGAGCACCAGGAACTGGTCAGTCTCGTCAGCCAGCACGTTCTGTGCGAACCGCGTGAAGAGGCCCGCGAGCTCCTGATTGATGGCGGACAGCCGCTTTTTGGCCTTCTCGTCGAGCTTCGCGCCGGCACGCACGAAGTCGCGGTAGACCTTCCAGATCAGCCGATTCTGCTCCGGGGTGAGCCCAGCCTTTTTATGCCCTTCGTACACCGCCTCGACCCGCCGGAACAGCGCCGCGTTCTGCGTGATCTTATCCGCGAATGCAGCCATCTTGGGCGCCATCTTCCGCTGGAGCTTCTGGAACCCAGGAGTCTGCTTGGAGCCGCTCCACACCCCGTACACCGCCTCCACCCGTCCCAGCGGCAGCATCGCCCGCTCCATCTCGACGATGGTGTTGTCGAAGGTGGCGGGCTTGCGACGTCGGCCAATGCGCCCAAGCGCGGTCAGAACGTCGGCCATGGCCTGGTCCAAGGCGGGCTCGAAGTGTTTGAGACGCACCTTGCCAAAGGGCGGCAAGCCGCCGTGAAGCCCGGTCCAGGGCTGCAGCAAGGGGTTATCGCCAGCGGTGGAAATACGAGTCTTGGGGGGCATATTCGAGCTCTGGCTCCTGCAGGTCGCCAGGGCGCCTGCACTTAGGGTGAGAAAAACGAGAAATAACAGTCTAGTCATTGCAACTCTCTCAAGCAACGCTTCAACGTATGGTGCAACGTTTTCGGATACAAAGGGACCTCTTTCCTAGGGCGCGGCGAGCGCATGGCTTGCAAGTCCGGACACGGCAGGCCCCCATGCGCGAGCGCCTGCGCATCTCGCGACGGATGGCACGGCGATTGGCCGGCTGCCGCCAATATAGCCCACAGGGGAGACACGCGCAAAGCGGCCCAAGGCGGAAGCCGCAGTCGCTGTTACGTTTGCACTGTAGATTCGAAATCCCGATCACCGTCTTCGAAGGTTGCTTCGTGGGTTGCTTCGTGGGTTGCTTCGTGAATTTCTTCTGGAGTGGGGCGACGACGCACTGCTTCTGGAAGCAGACCGCCCGGGTCCCCATCCAGCCGCTGGGGCGCCGGCACTTAGGGCACGATGGTTGGGCGCATCGGACCCGCGTCCGCGTGGCCCGGATCCGCCGCGCCGTCTTGCGATTGCACACCGATCGCGTGATGAAGCCGCACGGGGGGCACCCGGGACAGATGGACGGTCGGAAGACACAGTCCTTGTCCCTCCGGCAGGCGAGATCCTTGGAAAATGGCGAATTGGACCGAGCCCGGGCCGTTCCCTCCCCCAAGAATCCCCCGGCCCAATCTCCCCCGGCTCCCCACACCAGCCCCGCCATGACCACCACCGGGCCCCACCAGCGAAATCCTCCGGTCCCTATCAAAACGAACTTCATTTTTCGCCTCCACTGGATCCGTTGAATCCACAAAACCAGGCGGATTATCGCGTAGTGACGTTTTTCACGCAACCGACTCCGCCAGGTGCCGATAACCCGGTGCACAGGAGGATACCAAACATGTCCAGATGGAAAATCAAACGGAACCGCAAAGCCAAACAGAAGAAGCGTGAGCGCCCCGACCAGAACCTCAACCCCGAGCCCGAACCCGATCAGGGCCCGCCCATCGAGTCCATCACCATGGGAATGCCCGGCTCCCTCTTCCGGACCACCATCAACCAGGTGTCCCCGGCGGATGTCCCGGTCCTGGCCCGCTACTTCAAGGCCCACAAGCTGCTGCCCCGCAACTATATCTTCGACCCCACGGAGACCAGATACCGTCGGATCGTCACCATGGCGGTGGACCTGCTCCGGGATCCGAAGGCCAAAAAGACGTCGCGTGCCCGCGCCATCGTCATCCTGGGGCACTCCCCTTGCCCCATCGCCCTACGCACCCTGGAGGTGCTGGCGACCTCCGACCAACCCCAGGCTGACCTGGCCCGTATGGGGCTGAATGAGTGCCTGGAGCTGGCCGAGCAGCTCCCCCCAAACCTCGTCGAGGACGCCGATTCGTCAGCCGCCGGCACCATGAACTGATTTTGGTGGCGGGTCGGGCGGG
>JAOZUO010000221.1 GCA_029938605.1 Deltaproteobacteria bacterium
GAGCGGCAGAGTGAAGCTCCTTCGCGCGGGCGAAGCGAACGGATCAACGGCGGAAACGACTCCCGGAAATGTCAAACAGTGAAGACCTCCCCTGCAAAGCCGGGGGGACTCCTAGTAGATGCTAGCGGCTTGCCATGATGGTGCCGGGCAGCTTGGGCTCGGGCTTGGGTGCGGGGGGGGCGGCGCCCTTCTGGGTATCCCAGAGGTAGGTCACCATGAGCTCGATGCGCGTACCCTGGTAGCGGGAGTAGCTGCGGGAGTGGCGCGGATCGAAGGTCGGCACGCCGTTGTCGTCATCCCGGGCATCGTTGGAGAAGTTGGACAAGAAGGTCACCTTCGCGCCGAGCTTGAGCACTTCGTTGATGGTGACCTGGTAGGTGGCGAAACCCTCGAGCTTGAGGTCCTTACGCGTGTTGGAAAAGCGGGTGTCGTACCGGAAGTCGTAGAAGTCGTAGACCGAGACCCGCGCCTCACCGAACACCTGGTGAATACCCCGGGAGAACACCACCGCCACGCGCGGCCCGTGGGATCGGTTGTTGAAGGGATCCAGGTTAGACATGTCCCATTCGAAGCGGTAGCCCAGGGCGAAGGCGAAATCCTTGCGCGCCAGAAACAAAAACTCCAACTCCGCCCGCAAAAAGAGGTCCTTGCGCTCGTAGGGGTCCACCACCAGATCCGGGTTCTCGAACTCATCGATGGGCGCGAACATGATGTGCGCCAGCTTCTCCTCGATGTTGTCGTCGAAAGTCTGGTGCTCCGCCTCGAGCTTGACGCTCCAGCGAATCTTAGGGGTCTGCCAGATCTTGAGTCGCAGCTTTCCCAGGTGGCTGAGCCGGCTCACGTTGGCGTAGGTGTTGGTGAGCTCGTCAGAGTCGTAGCCCGTCGCCGTGAAGTCGTAGCTAGCCTCGAAGATCAGGCCCACTTTGCTGTAGAGCATGAACAGGAGCGACGGCGCCACCTCCAGGTAGCCCCAGATCTCCTCGGTCTCCCGGTGCAGCTTGAAATTCACCGACGGAGTGAGGATCATGTTGGCGCCCAGATCGAGCTCGAAGGCCGGCTTGAGGCTAATGTCGGTGTTACGCAGATACTGCCGCCACCGCGCCTCCTCGGCCCGCAGCTTGCCGGTGAGCACAAAGCGCAACGTCTTCCGGATGTCGGTCTGGAGCCGGGAGTCGACGCCTAGAATAGACGTCACGTCGTAGACCTGATCCGCGCCGAACTGTCCCCGACGCCCCAGGGCGGCGTTATCGTCGTACAGCACACCCAACGAGAGCTCCGTCCGCGCCTTGGTCTTGACTACGTGAGGCTTGGCCTTGGCCTTGCCCTCGTCGTCCACGTCCTTGTCGCCGTATGGGGCGTCGGCGTCGGGCGGCCTCTGCTCGTCGGGATCCGCCGCGGCGGGGAGCCCGGCCGCCGGATCCACCACAGGTCGGCGCTTCCTTTTGGGAGGCGCTCCCTTCGGGCCCTTCGCCTTCGGGTCCTTCGCCACCGGAGCCTTCGCCGCCGGAGCCTTCGCCGCCGGAGCCTTCGCCACCGGAGCCTTCGCCGCCGGGGCGGGCGCCGCCGATACACGCGCACCCGCGAGCATCAGCGCCCCCAGGGTGAAAAAACACACGGCCAAACGGCCCGTAGATTCAACTGGTTTGTACATGATGCCGATCCGGTTTAGTAGACGCAGCTGGGGCAGCCCTCGGCCTGGGAACGGGTCTCCTCGGCCTCACTGCCGAGCTTCTCGTATGCCTGCACCACCGGCTTGCTTTCCAGGGTGCGGGTGTTTATGCCCATGGTGACGCACCCTCCGAGCGAGACCGCGGCAAGCAATCCAGCGCCCAGCCACGCCGCCCGGCGCACAAAAGGGGACTTTTTTCGATTGGCGTGTTTCACGAAATCCTCACAAGCGGCTAGGGCAGTTCCCTTACACGTTCACGTAGACCGATACGAAGGTCCAGGTCTCCTTGCAGCCATCGGAGACCACCACCTCGATGTCGTAGTAGGCGGTGCAACAGACGTCGGTGCTGACCCAGTCCACCGTATCGCCCATGCCGTCAATATACCCGAAGGGCGGCGTCCACTCGTAGGTGAGATCCTCGCCCTCGGGATCCACCGCGTCGATGGTGATGGTGGCCGAGTCACCCAGGTCGATCATCACCGGATCGGCCGTGATGGAGTTGATGACGGGCTCCTGGTTGTCCGCCGGACAGGGCGGCAGGATCTCCACGTCGATGGTGCGCGTCACCGGCTCTGAGTCCGGTTGACCATCGGTCACCGTGACGGTCACCGTGTCGACCACGGCCTGGGGCGGGTTCTCCCAAAGGACGTCCGTGGGCGGCTCGTAACGCACCGAAGGGCCGAAGCCCACGATGGTACCCAGCGTCGCCTCCCAGGTGAAGTTCTCCTCCTCCATCTGATCGCCGTTGCCATCCCAGGCGATCACCGTGATGGTGATGGTCTCGCCCTCCCGGACCCGCAAAACATCCACCACCTCCCCACCCACGGTGAAGTCGTTGATGACGGGCTGGATGTTGGGCGACGGCTCGGGATCACTCCAAAGGCAGCTCGACGACCCCACAATGCTCACCGCCAGCAGCACGGCAAAGCTCAGCGTCACACTCCGATACATCCTCGCCTCCAGCCTCTGTCCTGCCTAAGGCAAGACCATTGTTGACAGAAACGCTCCATATTATACATGCCGCGCATCTACCGCCTGGTTCTATAGCAATTCTAGTTTATTTTGTCACGGGCGGCGGGACCGGGCGGGGACGCTTTTTCGCGGAAACGCCGGATTTTGATTTCTTATTCTTATTCTTATTCTTGGCCGGACCCCGGATGCGCACCACTGTGCCCGGGTGCTCCTGATCCGCCGTCAGCGACGTCCATCCGTCGGGCAGGACCGGGCGGACAAAATGGTAGATGAACCGGGCGTCCTTCGGCGACAGGTTGATGCAGCCGTGGGACCGCGCGTGACCGAAGCCGTCGTGCCAGTACGCCCCGTGCAGAGCATAGCCGCGCTTGAAGTACAGGGTCCATGGCACGTGATCCACCCGGTACTGCTCCGAAGCCTTGGCCTCACTCTTCATGTCCGCCTCGGCCACCTTCTTATAGATCCGGAAGATCCCCGTGGGCGTGGGGTACTTCCAGACCCCGGCCGCCACCAGGGCGGCGTAGATCGGAGTGCGGCCCCTATAGGCCACCAGGGTCTGTTCCTCCAAATCCACGTCGATCCATCGCTCGGCCGGGTGTAGCCCCGGAGGGGGATCGCTCACCCGGGCCAGCCGCACCATCTCCGAGGATACCCACCCCTTGCCCCCCACGCTGTACCAGCGGAACTCCCCGCTGCGAACCACGTCCACCACGGTGTGGGCGGTGTAGCGTTTCAAGGTGGTCACCACCTTGCCCCCGGGCGAGGCGTGCACGTCCACCGGCGGGATCTTCTCGCCGATGCGGCGCCTACGGCGACTCACCATGAACACCAGGGGCAGCCGAGACCCCGCGGACGCCGGCGCCACCAGGTTTTTCAGGACCATTCCTCGTGCACCCGAGGGCCAGAATCGCCGCACACGGTTGCCTCGAATGAAATATCCCGTAGTAATGCGCCAGAATTTCATCCCCTTGAAGAACCGCTTACCCGCCCAGCGCACGGTGTCGCTCTGGGCGATGGGCTTGCCCTTGCGGTCGGCGAATCCGTCGGGGAGGGTCCAGTAGCGCTGGGCGCCGCCCGTTCGGATGTACCCATAGGTACCCGGCGTGAGCCGGTTAGCACCCAGACCAGGTTGACGGCTGGCCTGGGGCGGACGCCGATCCTTTCGCAGGTTCGTGCCACAAATATAGGCACCGGTGGCCAACGCGAGGAAGCCCGCGGCGCAGCCCTCCCCGTCCACCCTCTTCACCCGGGGCAACCGCGTGAACTTGGCGATGCTGCCCCTGATGGGCGCCTGGGTGGAAGGTTGCCGAAACACCGCCACGGGCCGAATGACCCGCCAGGACCCCTTGTCCAGCGCAGGAAAAAGGACCATGGGCGCCTCGCCGGGAGCGTCCGTCGGCGGCAGCGGTGCGGTGCGCGCGCCTACTCGCAGAGCGATCTTCAGCACAGCAGACGCCCGCCGGTCGATCCGCCCGGTGGCGGCAGCCATGGGCTTTCCGGAGACGGAGGAACGGTTGCCTGACCGGTCCTTCGGATCGGCCTGACAGGAAATTGCGACAATTCCAAGAGTCGCTACTACGACGCACGTCCTCGGTACAGGCATAGCCTACCGTTTTGCCTACACCGGAGGTTCTGTCAAGAATCCGCTGCCCAGCCTTCTAAAACCTGATTCGGGGTTCAACCAGATCCCTCCGGACACCCACTATAACCAGAAGACTCTTCGGTGAATTGAAACACCTTATGATTCCGAGAGATTCTTTGCGGGCAACCGGGCAGATCCGGTATTATGTGGCGGCAGGGATTTTTTCGACGCCCAGGGTAAACGCCAAAACTTACGCCAGACACTCTCGAGGTCGGCGCAGGTACAACGTAGCTCCTGGAATGCAGCTAGGGCGGTAAGCCCAACTCCCTGTCGGTATTAAGTCAGCAAAAGAGGTAACAACACTATGGCGAATCCCCCCAAGGGCCCCCAGTCAAAACGGCTCTCGGAAGACGATTGGGTCATCGAATTCGACAAACCACCCGGGGAGGGTGCCGGCGGGCACGTGGGCGACACCCAAACGTACGGGATTAACGAGTCCATCGTCAGGGCGGCCCAGGCGGATCCCGGTGCCCACGAAGCCACAGTCACCTTGGACCTGCAGGACATCGTAGAGGTGGCGGAGCTGGCTCCGCCACGCCCCGCCCGAACCACCAAGCCCATGGGTGCTCAGCCTGCGCCCGCCGGGACCCTGCGTGGCCAGGCCGTCCCCGCCGATGACATGGTGGCCGGCGCCTTCGGCGCCTCGGCCAAGGTCGAAGGCTTCCACATGAGCCCCGGCACCATGGTGCACAAGTACGAGCTCATCCGCATGCTGGGCCGCGGCGGAATGGGCACGGTGTGGGCCGCCCACGACACCAAGCTGGGCCGTAAGGTCGCCATTAAGTTCCTTCACGGCAAGGCCTCAAAAAAGAAGGAGTTCCGGGAGCGGTTCCTGGCCGAGGCCCGCGCCACGGCCCAGTTCAACCACGAGTCCATCATCATCATCCATGATGTCGGCGAGTACTCAGGCACCTCCTACTTGGTGTTGGAATACCTCGATGGTGTACCCCTCTCCTCACGGATCAAGGACCGAAAGTTACCCTACACCCAAGCCTTAGGCATGATGACCTCCGTAGTGCGCGCCTTGGATGAAGCGCACTCCCAGGGCATCATCCACCGGGATCTGAAGCCCGACAACATCTTCGTACTGCAGTCCGGCGGCATCAAGGTGCTGGACTTCGGCCTGGCCAAGCTCTTCGACACGGAGGCCTCCTTGGAGGCCGAAATTGGTGGAGACAACAAGGCCGCCCTCCTGGCGGCGCAGCTCAAGGCCGCGGGCATGGACAGCGACGTCTCCACCTTGGACGGCGATTCGGACGGCGGCAGCGTCAGCTCCCTGTCTTCGGATACCAAGCGTCGGCAGCTACACGACAGCGAGGGGGACCTCACCCGCGCCGGCACCATCATGGGCACCTACGCCTATATGTCCCCGGAGCAGTGGGGCCTTGGGAGGGTAGACAAGCAGAGCGACATCTGGGCCGTGGGAGTGATCCTCTTCCAGATGATCACCGGGGAGTACCCCTTTGGATCCAAGGCCACCGAGACCATCATGGCCAACATCTCCAAGTTGGACGAGCCCGTGCGGTCCGTTCGGGAGGTGGTGCCCACGGTCCCCGAGGATGTGGCCCAGATCGTTTCCAAGTGCCTGAATAAGCGCAAAAAGAACCGCTACGCAACGGCCAAGGATCTGCTCAACGACCTCGAAAGCCTGGCCGCTCAAGCCACCGGCTCCCGCGTCATGCTCAAAGAGGACGAGAACCCCTACCCGGGGCTGTCGGCCTTCACCGAGGCGGACTCCAACCGGTTCTTCGGCCGGGACGCGGAGATCGCGCAGTTCATCGGCAAGCTCAAAAGCCGCCCCCTGCTCGCGGTCATCGGACCCTCAGGCGCTGGTAAGTCCTCCTTCGTACGCGCCGGAGTGATCCCCGCCTTGCGACAATCCGGCTCCGCGGAGTGGGACGTGATCATCTGCCGTCCGGGGCGAGATCCCTTCTCCGCCCTGTCCTCGGCCCTGATGATGGGCGTGTCGTCAGTGGTCACGAACGTGCAGTCCGTGGCGGACGCGGCCAAAGAAGAGACCGACATGACCCAGGGGCTGCGGGATGAGCCGGGCAAGCTCGGGGCCCTGCTGCGCGCTCGGGGCCGGTCCCACGGCCGGCCCATCATGCTGTACGTCGACCAGTTCGAGGAGCTGTATACCCTGGTGGACGATGAGGTGGATCGCGAGCGCTTCGCCACGGCCCTGGCCGGGGTGGCGGTGGACGCGGCCTCTCCGGTGCGCGTGACCCTATCCATGCGGTCGGACTTCCTGGATCGAGTGGCCGAAAACGAAGCCCTCATGAACGCGGTAACCCGCGACCTGACCATTCTCCAGCAGCCCGGCATCGAAGGGCTGAGGGACGCCATTATCCGCCCCGCGGCCCTGGCGGGTTACACCTTCGAGGATGTGAAGATCATCGAAGACATGGTCTCCAGCCTCCGGGATGAGACCGCCGCACTGCCCCTTTTGCAGTTCGCCGCGCAGAAGCTGTGGGAGAGCCGGGACAAGACGGCCAAGCTCCTGTCGAGGGCTGCCTACCAACAGATGGGCGGCGTGGAGGGCGCCCTGGTGCGCCACGCGGACTCGGTCATCCAGGCCATGTCTTCGAACGATCGACAGGCCACGCGCTCCCTCTTCCAACGGTTGGTCACCCCGGAGGGTACCCGCGCGGTGCTCTCTCTCGGGGAGATCATGGGGCTGTTCAAGACGCCCAAGGAAGCCCAGCGCATCCTGAACACCATGACCGAGGCGCGGTTGCTGGTGGTGCAGACCTTCGGCGATGAGGCCGTGGACGCCCGGGTGGAGATCGTCCATGAGTCACTGATCAACCGGTGGCAGACCCTACGACGGTGGCTGGACGAAAGCCACGAAGACGCCACCATGCTGGCCCAGCTCCGGGAGGCCGCCAAGCAGTGGGAGGCCCGGGGACGCCCCATCGGACTCCTGTGGTCAGGCGACGCCCTGGATGAGGCCCGTCGGTGGCGGCGACGCTCCCAGGCGGTGCTCACCCCCCTGGAGGACGCCTTCCTCACGGCGGCTTTCCGCCACGCGGACCGGGCGATCCGGCGCAAGCGGTTCCTGGCCATCGCGGCCATCAGCATCATGGCCATGGTGACCTTCGGCGCCGTCCTGATGATGCTGGCCATCCGCAGCGCCGAACAGACGGCCAAGAAGCAGGCCAAGCGCGCCAAGCTCCAGGCCCAACGCGCCTCCCTGGCCGAGGGCAACGTGCGCAAGCAGATGAAGCTGGTCCAGGCCGAGACCAAGCGCGCCAAGGCGGCCGAGACCCTGTCCCAGGACCGGCTCAAGGAGGTCCAGAAGACCCGCGCCCGGGAGCAGAAGGCGCAGATCGCCCTGCGCCAGAGCTACAGCGAATTGACCAAGGCCCTCGCCAGAGCCAAGCGGGAGAGGAGGCGCGCCCAGCGGGCCACTTACCGCGCCAAGCTCTACGCCCAGCGCGCCAACCGCTCGGCCAAACGCGAGCGCATCGCCCGTCTCGAGACCGAGCGCGCCAAGCGTATGCTGGAGCGGTTGCTCGAGCGAGAGCGGTTAGAAGTCGAACGGCTCAAGGCCCTGCGTTCCAAGGTCATCCAGAAGCTGCCCAAAGATTGATTTAGGTGAAATAGATGAAACTCAAGCACAGACTGATCCTCCTGATTGCACCGCTGTTGATCATGCCTGGGACGCACGCGCTGGCGGCGCCCGCGGGCGGCGCGACGCCCGGATCGGGCACAGCGTCCAAGGCCAAGCGCGTCGCGGTGGAGCTCCCCCCGCAGGACCTCACCTACTCGGAGCAAACCGCCCAGTCCCAGCGCGACCAGGGGCGACGGCTGTTCAAAAAGGGCAACCAGGCCTTCGAGCAGCGAGCCGTGGACAACGCCTACAAATACTACATGGCGGCGTACAAGCTGTGGCCCCATCCGCGGGTGCTGTTCAACATCGCCGTAAGCCTGGGCTTTTTGTCGAGACCCCTGGAGTCGGCGCGAAACTTCCGCAAGGTGCTGCGCTACGGTCCCAACCCCATCACCAAGCACCGGTACAAGCAGGCCTCCGAGCGATACATCGAACTTATGGGGCAGCTCACCAACCTCATCGTCACCTGCTCAGACTCCGGGGCCAAGCTCTTCATCGACGGCAAGCCCATCGGCACGTCGCCCATGAAAAAGAAAGTCACCCTCGGGCCGGGCACCCACATGGTGACCGGTAGCCTAGCGGGTAAGGTCCCCTACTCGGCCCAGGTGCGGCTGGAGCCCGGCGAGCTCAAGTCCATCAACGTATCCATGGAGGCCTTCAGCGACCGCGTGCGTTGGCGGAGTGTCCCTCGTTACCACTGGTACGTGCCCACCCTCGTGACCGTGGCCGCGGCCCTTCTCACCGGCGGCGGCGCCGCCATGCTGGGCTGGGGACGCAACGACATAGACAAGCTGCAGCAAGACGTGACCGACATCGTGACCGATCCCCTCCGCGATCCCCCGGATGGGACGTTCCGGTACGACACCAACCGCGAGAACACCGCGGTTTCGTTACAAAAAAGCGGCTTTGCCGTGCTGGGCTTGGCCGGCACCGCCACCGTAGCGGCGATTGTCCTGTGGGCCCTACGAAAGAAAAAAGTACGCTACACGGTGGGCTCCGGCGGAACCAGCGGCGTGAAGATTCGATTTTAGCTCGGTGGCTATGTTATCATAAGTTGGGCTTGGAATTAGTGAGGAAGAAGTCATGAATACTCGCCGGTCGTTTCTCTCCTGGACTGTAACCGTCTGTCTCACCGCCGGCATGGCCCTTTCGTCTGGGTCCTGCCTCAAGGAGATAGCCGCCGTGCCCTGCGGTGACGGTACCTTCTGTCCGGACGGGTATCAGTGCATTGGAAGTTCCGAGACCGGGTTCCGCTGCGCCGTGGACACCTGCGGCAACGGCACAAACGACCCTTTGGAGGAGTGCGACAACGGACCGCTCAACTCCGACACCGATCCCGACGCTTGCCGTCTGAACTGCGAGCTGCCCCGCTGCGGAGACGGCGTGGTGGACACCGGCGAGACCTGCGACGACAACAACGACGAGGAGGCTGACGCCTGTCCCTCCGGCGACGGTGGGAGCTGTCAGGACGCCTTCTGCGGCGACGGCTACATCTGGACCCCGGAGTTCGGCGGCAGCGAGGAGTGCGACGACAACAACCTGAACCTTCAGGACGGCTGCCCCACCGGTCCCACCGGTTCCTGCCAGCCCTCCGTCTGCGGCGACGGCGTCATCCAACTGGGCGTGGAGGTCTGTGACTGTGGGACCGACCCCTCCAACCTGCCCGCGGGCTGCGCCACCGTGAACTCAGACGACATCGCCGGCGCCTGCCGCATCAACTGCGTCACCGCGAACTGCGGCGACGGCATCATGGACTCCGGCGAGGAGTGCGATAACGGCGTGCTCAACAGCGACTTCAATCCGGACGCGTGTCGGGAGAACTGCCTGAATGCCAACTGTGGAGACGCCATCGTTGACGCGGGCGAGGACTGCGACTGCGGTCTGAACCCGGCCAATCTGCCCCTGGGCTGCACCACCATCAACAACGACGCCGCCCCCGGCCCCTGCCGAGCCAACTGCTCGGCGTCCACCTGCGGCGACGGCGTCCTGGATACTACGACCGGTGAGGTGTGTGACGACGGCAACCTCGACCAAACCGACGCCTGCCTCAACGACTGCACCGCGGCCTCCTGCGGGGACGGCCTGGTGCAAACGGGCGTGGAGGCCTGCGACTGCGGCACGGACCCGGCCAACCTGCCCGTGGGCACCGCCTGCACGGGAATCAACTCCGACGCCAGCCCCCTGCCCTGCCGATCCAACTGCGCCGAGGCCAACTGCGGCAACGGTATCATCGAGGGCTCCGAGCAGTGCGACGATGGCCTGGCAAACTCCGACACCACACCCAACGCCTGCCGCGAGAACTGCATGAACCCCTGGTGCGGCGACGGAGTCGGCGACATCGGGGAGGCTTGCGACAACGGCGCGGCCAACTCAGACTCGGTGCCCGATGCCTGCCGCACCAACTGCGTGATGCCCAGCTGCGGAGACGGCGTCACCGACCCGTCGGTTTCCGAGGAGTGCGACCAGGGAGCGCTGAACTCCGACACCCTCGCCGACCGCTGCCGTACCACCTGCACCAACCCTGTTTGCGGGGATAACGTCACCGACTCCACGGAGCAGTGTGACGACGGGACGTCCAACTCCAACACCCTGCCCAACGCCTGCCGCACCACCTGCTTGCTACCGAGCTGCGGCGACGGCGTGGTGGACACGGGCGAAATGTGCGACGACGGCAACCTCATCGACACCGACGGCTGCCGAAACACCTGCGCCACGGCGGGCTGCGGAGACGGCGTGGTCCAGCCCTCCGAGGGAGAGCAGTGCGACAACGGCGCCGCCAACTCCAACACCCTGCCCGACGCCTGCCGCCTCACCTGCCTGAACCCAACCTGCGGCGACGCCGTCACTGACACGGGGGAGGGGTGCGACGACGGCAACGGCAACAACAACGACGACTGCCTGTCCACCTGCGTTCTCAACACCTGTGGCGACGGTTTCCTCAGACCCGCCGAAACCTGCGACTGCGGCACCAACCCCGGCCAGCTCCCCCCGGGGTGCTCGGGCGTAAATAGCGACGCGAACCCCCAGCCCTGCCGCCTCAACTGCTCCACGGCCACGTGTCCGGACGGTATCCAGGATCCGGGCGAGGAGTGCGACGACAACAACGCGGCCAACAATGACGACTGCCTTGCAACCTGCCAGGATGCCGAATGTGGGGACGGCTACCTCAAGGACTCAGGCACGGCACCCCACGAGTTCTGCGACGACGGGCTCACCGACGACTGCGTGGGCGCGTGCAACGCCACCTGCGACGGGCTGGCCAACACCTGCGGCGACGGTATCGCGCGCTGCGGTGAAGATTGCGACAATGGTGCGGCCAACTCCGACAGCGTGGCCAACGCCTGCCGCACCGACTGCACAAATCCCGGCTGCGGAGACGGTGTGGTGGACTCGGGCGAGCCCTGCGACGATGGCAACCTGATCAACACCGACGCCTGCCTGGTGGGTTGCGTTCTCAACATCTGCGGCGACGGGTTCCGCCATATTGGCACGGAGGCCTGCGACGACGGAAATACGCTTGACTGTACCGGCACCTG
>JAOZUO010000080.1 GCA_029938605.1 Deltaproteobacteria bacterium
GGCTGCCAAGCCGAGCCGGCGCCCGGCCGCCGTGACCACTTCGGGCCGGGACGAGGGCGTCAAGACGCTCATCCGCAACTACAAGGGAGAGCGCGTCATGGTGGTGGGCAAGCCACTGGTGGTCCTGGGCGTCTTTCTGGGCAGCGTCTACGTGGTCTACTCCATGGAGCGCCTGAAGGAACAACAGGCGCGTATCCAGCAAAGAAAGGAAAAGGCCTTCGCCCAGCAGTGGCAGCGCACGGCAATGATCGGCGGCGTGTTCGTACTCGTGGGGCTACTGCTGGCGATCATGCAAGGCGTCCGGATCTCCAAGCCCATCCGCCTCCTGTCCACCCGCGTCAGTCAGATCGCCCAGGGGGAGCTCCAGACCCGGGTGGAGGTGACCACGTCTGACGAGCTGGGGGTGCTCGCAGAGAACTTCAACTTCATGGCCGACCAGCTTTTGATCCTGCTGCAGGAGACCGCCCAACAAGGCGCCGTGCAGAAGGAGCTGGAGGTGGCCCGGACCATCCAAGAGGCCCTGGTGCCCACCACGGAGATCATCGATCGGCCCTTTTTGCGCCTCTCGGGTTACTTCGAGCCGGCCTCCGAGTGCGGCGGCGATTGGTGGACGTACCACGAACTGGAGGGCGGTAAGATACTCGTGGTCATCGCCGACGTGACGGGCCACGGCGTACCCTCGGCCATGATCACCGCCACGGCCAAAAGCGCCGTGGACACCCTGCGGGCAGTGACCAACGACAACCTGACAGTGACCTACCTGCTCGAGATCCTGAACCGCGCGATCCTCGAGTCGGCCAAGCGCAAGTTCGTCATGACGTGCTTCGCCTCCATCATCGATCCCAAGGAGGGAACCATCACCTTCGCCAACGCCGGACACAACTTCCCGTACATCTACCGGGAGGAGGGCGGTCGGGGGAAGTTCAATGTCCTGATGACTCGCGGCAACCGCCTCGGTGATATGGAGGAGTCCACCTACCAGGCGAAGAAAGAAGACATCAGACCCGGCGACACCATCGTGTGGTACACCGACGGCGTCGTGGAGTGTGAGAGCGAGCTCGGGGAGGAGTACGGTGAGAAGCGGTTCCGCAACTCCATCCGAAAGCTGGCCGGCAGGGAGCCCGACAAGGTGCGCGACGGCGTAATGAGCGCCGCCGATACCTTCTACGGCACCATGCCCCACAAGGACGACATCACCATGGTCATCGGTAAATTCTACGAGCCGGGGACCGCGCCCCCGCTGGAGTTGGGCCCAGGAGAAGACAAGGAGGCCTCCGAGACCTCGACGGGCAAATCCACGGATGCTGGCGAATCCAAGACGCAACAGGAGACAGAAGCATGAGAAAGTGGAAGTGGATCACGATACTGCTCGTGACCTGCTTGCCGGGGGCGGCCTGGGGGCAGGGACGAACGGGCGGAGGGACACAGGCCCAACAGGCCATCAAGAAGGCCGATGAGGCCTTCGCCGCAAACCGATTGAAGGACGCCATCCGCCTCTACAATCAGGCGCTGGGCTACAACCGCTCACTGACAGCAGCCTACGAAAAGTTGGCCATCGCCTACTACGCGGTGCGCCAATCCCGGGCCGCCGTAAACAAGCTGTCCATCTGCCTGCAGGTGGCGCCCACCAACGTTAAGTGCAACCTGTGGATGGGCCTGCACCTGCTCAAGCTCAAAAGGCAAGCCCAGGGAGTCGCCGCGCTGGAGAAGGCGGTGACGTTGAACTGGAAGCTTCCCCTGGCCATGCGAAAGCTGGGTCGCCACTACTACAGGCAGTCGCGCTGGCGTAAGGCCGAGAAGGCCTGGTGGACCTTTCTCAAGTTCCGCGACCGGACCTGGCCCCCAAAGGTGGACTTCACGGCCCACTACTATCTGGGCAAGGTCTACATGAAAATGCGTAAATACCCGGCCGCATCCACAGCCTTCGCCAAGGCCGCCAAGCTGCGGAAGAAACACTCCGGGGCCAAGCTGGGACTGGCCAGAGCCTACATCGGGCGCAAGTACTTCAACGCTGCTTTGAACCTGTTGTTGCCGTTGCGCAAGCTGGCCAAGCGAAAGCCCATCATCCACTTCAACCTGGCCATTTGCTTTCACCGCATGCGCCGCAAGAAGCAGGCCCTGAGCCACCTCAAGAAATACGCCGACCAGCGACCCGGCGACGTACGGTCCCTGATCCTCAAGGGCGATATCTACTTCCAGCACAGCCAGTTCGGGCCGGCTCTGGCCGCCTACAAGCAAGCCACCGTCAAAGCCCCGGGCTCCATGGAGGCCACGGTCAAATACGGCCAGGCCCTGCTCAAGCGCAAACGCGTCAAGGAGGCCTACGCCGTCCTGTCAGCCGCCGCGGCCAAGCGGCCCAAGAACGCCAAGGTGCTCAAGACGCTGGGGCTCACGCTCCTCGCGCTGAAACGCGCCAAGGAAGCCATCGGGATCTTCACCCGGTTGCTGGTGGTCCGGCCCGGCAACGCCGATTGTGTAGCCCTCCGCGGCGACGCCCACCTCATGGCCAACCACGTGGCCCAGGCCATCACCGATTACCAAACCGCCCATACGCTCAACAACAAGAACTGGCGGGCCAAGCGGGGGCTGATCCGCGCGCTGAACCGCCGAGGCCGAGACCACCTGGCCCAAAAGAACACGGTCGCCGCGCTGGCGGACCTGAACCGCGCCTTCGCGCTGGACCGCAAACGCATCTTCACCAACACCAACCTGGGCATCGCCTACCTGTTGGCCAAGCGATACAAGGAGGCGGCGCGGCATCTCACCCAGGTGCAGAAGCGGCTGCCGCGCAACTTCGCGGTGAACCGGCTGATCGCGCGGCTCTACTACGACATGGGCAAGCTGGACCAGGCCCGCGTCCATTACATCAAAGCGCGGCAAGTGGCCAAGAACCTGCCCGCACGTTTCCAGGCGGAGGTGGAGATCGAGCTCGGCGCGCTGCTGGCTGCTCGGCGGGAGATCGACTCGGCGGTCAAGGTACTCAAGAGCGCCGTATCCAATGCCGCGGGGAGCAAGGATCTGGCGCCCCTCGCCCAAGGGAACCTGGCCATTGCGCTATTGGACCGAGGCTACGCCAACCTGGAGAAAGGCCAGGGCGCCAAGGCGGTGGAGGATCTCGAGGCGGCCCGGGCCTACGTGAAGCGGCTCTCGGGGAACCAGCCATTGCTGGTGCGATTCCTGTTGGCCATGGCGTATCTGGACACCGGACGCTGGGTCAAAGCCGCCGCGTCTTTCCGCAAGCTCTCGGGACGAAGGGTTCTGGCCAAGGTGCTCAAGCCCCCCTTCGACCGCCTGGGCGCCGCGTACTTCAGCGCCTACACCCGGTACCGGCGCGGCGGCTACGACGCCTCCGCCGCTGCCATGTCTCGGCTACTTCGTCGGGCCAAGGGGCCCGTGCGGAAGCGGATCCGAGAGATCATCCGCTCCGCCTACGAGATGCGCGCCGCGCAGTATGTCCGTAAGGGAAAACAATCCAAGGCCGCCAAGCTCTACCGACGCGCCCGCACCTACAGAATGTCACGACAGGGACGACATAACCAGGCCGTCTCCTGGTACAAGCGCGGCAAGAAGGGCAAAGCGCTGGCGACCTGGAAACGAAACGGCGCCGCTGCCGGGTTGTGCAACGTGGGGACCCACTACGACAACGCCGGCCAGCCTCGATCCGCCTACACCTGGTACAAAAAATGTGCGGCCCGGGGAGGCGCCTCCGCCTCCATCATGAAGCGCATCAAGACCATCGCTCGGCTCTTTGGATACAAATGAGGAGTGAAACCATGAGCAACTCATCCAGACTCCTCGCCCTATGTGCCTGCTGCGCGTCGATGGCCTGGGCAGATCCGGCCGCGGCGCAGCCCGCGCAACCCACCCAGATCAAGCTGGGCATCTTCGCACCAAACTCCCGCTTCACCAGCGGTTCCGCCTTCAGCTACATCACCGGCCTGGCCCGCCACGTGCAGAGCGTAACGGGCATCCCCACCGTGGGTCGATCCTACCGCAGCGCCGGTGCTTTCCGGCGGGCCATGGGGGGCCTGCATTATGCCGTGGTGGATCCGATCTTCCTGTGCCGCCGCCGACTCGCGGTGGTGGCCAGCGGACGCCTGGGGGGAGGGTCCCGTGCCTCGTGGGGGCTCTTTGCCCGAGGAGCCTCCTCCATCGGCGGGCTCAAGGGGAAGCGGCTCGCCCTGGCGGCATCGGGCATGGGCGACATCTCCTTCGCCGAGGGCATGATCGGCGGACGCCTCAAGATCAAAGGATACTTCTCGACGGTGATCTACCGTAAGGATCTGCGCTCAGCCATCAACGCCGTAAAGGCCGGTCAGGCCGACGCGGTGCTCGCGCCAACGGCCATGGCCAAGGGGCTGCGCAAGGTCTTCTCCAGTCCCTCGGTGCCCAACGCCGGTCTCGCCCGGATCAAGCGACTGCCCGGGACTCTGAACAAGAAGGTTTCCGCCGCCATCCGGGGCTACGGCGCCAGCGGCGTGGGCGGCTGGGGCGGCGCCGCCAGCTATCGCTGCGCATCGGGTCGCGTGCACTACCCGGTGGTCATGGTCACCCACCGCTTCGTGGCGCCGGCCGCCGCCGGCATGATCCGCAAGCTCAAGCCCGGCAAGGGGTACCAAATGGCGCCGTTGATCACCCACTTCCGCGTGCGATAACCTGTGGCCGAACTCGGTCCAGATTCGGTTGGGTTTCTGGCACTATGGAGAGCAATGCGCACCCTGATCGTGACCGTGCTGGTACTGTCGGTAACTCCCATCGCCTGCAAGAAAACCGCGCCGGCTGATAACCAAAGGAGCTCGGACAAGCAAAGGGGTTCGGACAAGACCCCAGCCCTAGCCCCATCCCCGGGCCCGGCTCCGAGCCCGGCCGAACCGCCCGCCACGAAGTCGCCCCAGGTAGCAGGGCTCGAGCGAGCGGCCTTCATCCCGGCGGACGCCGTCGCCTACGGGGCCTTGGACAGCCAGCGAATCCTGAGGGCGTCTGAGCCGATCATCACGACCATTTTCCAGATGCGCGCCCGTTCGCACAAGCCGCTGCCCAGGCCCGAGGTACGGGTGAAGGGTGGGTCCAAAGTGACCATCCGCTCCAGGTCGAAGCCCCCGAAAATCACCTACGCGCGGCTTTGGGCCATGGCAAAAATGAAGTACGGCCTCGATGTCAGCAAGTTGGGACGGGTCACCGTGATCGGCGTTGCTCCTCCCTCACGGCCTCAAAGCAAGCCGGCGTTCTCCTTTGAGCCCGTGTTCCTGGCGTCGTCCGCGGCCTACACACCTCCCCCCAAAAGCAAACCAGCGGAAACCATGGGCGGGGTCCTCCTCTACGCCGTCGCGGGACGCCCCACGCGCAGCCGCATCGCCGTGGTGGGTAAAACCATCATCATCGGGGAGACCAGCTCCGTGAAGCGAGTGCTCGCGGTCCGGCTCGACAAGGCTGCACGCATTGGAAACATGGCCCCCCTGGTACAGTCCATTCGAGCCCTGCGGGCCGCCCAGCCCAAGGCCACCAGCTACATGGTGCTCAACTTCCCAGCCTTCCAAAAGGCCCTCTCCGGAAAACCGATCGCCTGGGAAAAAGAGCTGAAGTCCGGCGCAGTGATTTTCACAGACAAGAGCCTGACAGTGCTGGTCAGAGGCCAACCCAGCCGCATCGCGCTCACTGAAAAGCTGCTCAAGGGACTGGTCGCCAAAGCCCTCAACACACTACCCAGGATGCAGAAGCAACTCACCAAGGCGGCCGGTCCCTCCATCAACAAGCTGTTCGACGAAGTCAAATCCGCGCTCAAAAACGTCGAAATCAAGTCCAAGGGAGACACCCTGACCCTGCAGCTGAACGCATCCCCGGTCCAGATCATGACCGCCGCCGGCATGCTGGCCTACTTGATGGCCTAAGGGTCCGCGAATGGACAACTCCGTCGCCCTAGCCGCCGATCCATCCCGCTGGGCGGCGTTGCTCGTCGGTTGCATAGGCACCGCTATACGCCCTCCTCGCTCCTTGCCCAGCGGGCGCCTCGACGGCCATCATCGATCGAGTTGTCTATTCGCGGACCCTAAGGGGCCACGCACTCGATTATCGGGTGCGTTTGCGCGAGTGCTTGCGGGTGCGTTTGCGCGAGTGCTTGCGGGTGCGCTTGCGCGAGTGCTTGCGGGTGCGCCTGCGCGAATTCTGGCGGGTGCGTTTACGCGAGTGCTTGCGGGTGCGTTTGCGCGAGTGCTTGCGGGTGCGTTTGCGATCCCGCTTTGGTCGGCGCCGCCGAACTTTGCGCCGCTTGGTACAGCGGCCTCGTTTGCGCACGTAGCCGCGGCCGCACGCCCTCCATACACACCGGCCGGTGATGGGCACGAGCTTCTTCCCTCGGGGGCAGATCCGCGGGATCGCCACGCAAAGGCCCAGGGGATTCTGGGTGTGGCCCGGTCCACAGCGACGGCGCTGTCGGCTGCACGTCCGGTCGGATGCCCGGCGAGTCCCCTTGGGGCACACCCTGGGCACACAGCGCCGCCCGGACACCTCCTTGAACCCCGCGCTGCACCGGCGCCGCCGGCACGAAAGATCCGCCGACCGCCGCCAGCCCGGCGGACAGCTGTTGCGTACGCAGGTGCCCGCATACGTCCTGTGCTTTCCCCGACCACATCCCAGCGGCACACACTTGCGGTAACGGTCCCGACCCCACTTCTTGGGGCAGGTAACGCGCACGCAACGCACGGCGCCAAAGGGCCAATGATACCCCGCCCGACACCGCCGCGCCTTGATGCAGGTCCCGTCGGGCAGCAGCCGTTTGCCCTTCGGGCAGGTCCGCTTCTGGCACCGCGCCTTGCCGGGCAGCTTCACCGTGCCCCGGGGACACCGGTAGCAACGATAGTCCGAAGCACGATACCAGTTACCGGGGCACGCGTAGGGCACGCAGTAGCTCTTGCCCGCCGGCGCGAACTGCCGCCGGGGGCACCCCTGACAGGAGCCGTCCTTCGTCCGCCGCCGGCTGCGCCCACAGCGAGCCGGCACGCAGGCCCCCTTCCCCTTCCACTGCACGAAACCCTTTTTGCACACCGCGCATTTGCCGTTGGCCTGCAGGTGCAGACCTGCCCGGCATAGCTTGGGTGCGCACCGCCCGTTGGCCAGCCGGGCCTGTCCGGCCTTGCACTGCTTCGCCACGCATTTGCCACCCCGCGCCTCCAGGCCCTTGCCGCAAAGCAGCTTCGGCGTAATACACCGCGCTCCCTGCCGCACCTGGTTGGGCTTGCACCGAGTACCGCGCTGGGGCGCACGAGCCGTGGCCGGCGTCGCACCGAACCCCAGCCCAACCACTGCCACCAAGATCCAGAGTCTGCTCATGGAGCTCCTTCCCTGACGGAACGCACAGAGTCCCGTTTCTCCGTTTTACTCCAGACACTCCAAAGGACGAAGTTTTTGGCCGAAGCGGGCTCAGGTCAGGTCAGGCGGGAGAGGAATCCAGGCGATACCCCCGACCACGCACGGTGAGAATAAACTGCGGCCGGGCAGGGTCGGGCTCAAGCTTGGTGCGCAGGGCGCGAATATGATGCTTACACAGGGCCGCGGCCTCCCTGGGGGACAGGGGACGCTCACTGATGGGCTCAGCCAGATCCTGGTGGGAGACCACCTGGCCCACGTCCACAAAGAGCCGATTCAACAGGGCGTACTCGCTGACCGTGAGGGGCTCGGGATCCTGCTGGCCGAAGTGGGCCTCGCACCGCAGGGGGTTGATGACGACCAGACCGTCGGTACGGCTGGCCAGGGCATCGCTCCCGCCCTCGTCATGCCCGGGTCCGGAGGGCGGCCGATTGCGGCTGCGGTGCAGCACCCGTGACACGGCCTCCAGCAGGGCGTCGTTGGGCACGGGCTTGCGCAGGTACGCCTGGGCATACTGTACGGCAGCCACGGCTTTGTTCTCGTCGGAGAAGCCCGTCATGATGATGATGGGCAGCTCAGGCCAACGCCAACCGATGGCCTCCATGAGGGCCTGACCGCTGAGGCCGGGCAGGTGCCAGTCCAAAAGTACCAGATCGCAGTCGAGCTCGGCGAGGGCGTCCAGGGCAGCCTCGCCATCCTCAAAGGAAGCCACCTCATGGCCTGCGCGCTGCAATACCCGACGGCACAGGGATCGTAGATCCGGGTCGTCCTCAACCAAGACAATGTGCGTGGGTTGCCCCATAAGCCTCCAGTCCAGGAACGTCACCTCTATGCAGTGAAACCGAACCTTCGATAAACTCCATCGACTGGATCAGCTTAAACTGGTGTAGAGTTTCCGTGCAAGTGGAAAAGGCATTGCAACCGCACAACAACAGATCATTCCGGGCGTTACCCCGAAGCTTCATCCCATACTATGAAAAGACCCCTCCCCAGTGACAGCCCCCAAGGCGTCCATTGGTCTTATTTTTCTTGTTGTTCAGTCCCTTAGATCCAAACTAGCAAGTCGACACTTCCCTGTGGTGAAATGTTGACGACAGTGGCGTATTTTTCGTCGTGAAGTCACGACAATGGGCACTGGTTTATCCCCCAACTGGGGGAAAAACCAGCGATCTCACGATCTAGGGGATGGATCGGCGGCCAGGGCGACTGAGTTGTTCATTCGCGGACCCTAGGTGTAGAGCAGGTCGGCCACGGCTGGGGAGTGGCGGCGGAGATCCCTACGGGGATCGGGGAGGCGATAGAAGCTCGTTGGGTAGACGACGTCTTTGTCCACGAGCTTGAGATAGTAGTCCGGCTCGGTGACCACGGGCTGTACTGTCCAGGTGGAGCGATCGTTGGGGTTGTAATAGATGGACGCCACCCGGATACGCTTGTGACTGAGGTTTCTGCGCAGGGCCGTCTTGAGCTTGAGAATGATATCGTTGACCATGCGCCCGCTGCGGAAGGTGGTGTCGATGATCAGGATGTTGTGGTGGTGGGCGATGTTGTCTTCGAGGTAGCGCACGCCGATGACCTTGCTGCGGTAGCTGGCGTGGCTGCGGGTGGTGTTGATGCTGATGTGGTCCGGTGGTTTTTTCACCGAGTGCGACCGGCGGTACAGGTACTTCAAGGCCTCGTGAACCGGCAGCCCCGCGGAGATTCCCCCGGGCCAGATGGCCAGCAGGAAGTCCGGGTAGAAGCTGTCGTCCCTGGCGATGTTCACGCCCAGGCGAAGGGCGTCATAAAGCAACTCCCGGGCTGTCAGATAGATCTGCGGCTCATCGGTCGTTACCGTCTGGACGGGGAAGTGTTCCGTGTTGAGGATCTCCCAGATCCGGGGATCCTTCTCGCGGATGAGCGCCTCGCCTTCGTCATCGGGTTGGTAGAGATCGGCCAGCTCATGGGGGTAGTCGATCCACTGGTTTCCCGCCTTCTCATGCAGACAGATGAGAGGCAGATCATTGTAGACAAAACGATCGGGCTTGGCGTGAACCGTGGCGATGACGATCTTGTCGGGGGCGTTCTTACGAGCACGGGACCTCAGGGTCTCCACAATCTTCTTGATGGTCCGACCGGACTCATAGACATCGTCCACGATGAGCAGCCCGTCCTCGGGACAGATCACTTTGATCACATGCTCGAGCCCCTTGACGATGACCTCCTCCTGCTTGCCGATACCCTTATAGGACTCCGTGGCCACGGTGGTGTGATTGAGGCTAATTCCCTGGGCGCGGAAGTACGCGTCCACGCCGAGCCCCACCGGGGTACCGCCTCGCCAGATGGAGATGGCGTGCTTGGGACGGAAGCCGCTCTCGTAGACCTTGCGGCCCAGGGCCAGGGTGTCTACCAGAAACTGGTCTGGATCGATGTGTGTGATGTTGAGCATGGGTCCCTTTCGATTGTCCCCCGAGTGTGAACAAAACTGCTCTGGGGATCAACACACAACGCTGGGATTCTTTGCCGGGGGCTCCTACATCTGCACTTCAGTCTCTTTGCAGAGGATGGACTGGTTCTCCAGCTCGGCCAGGACGGGCTCGTAGATCTCGGGGGAGACGGGAATGTGCAACCCCTCCAGGGCAATCTTCCCCTGGAGGATGAGGAGGGCGGCCGCGGCGCACGGCAGAGACACCGTTCGGGCCATGGCGCTGTCGCCACCGGAAACTCCGTAGTCCACCAGATCCGAGAAGATGCGCTTGCGCTGGCCGTCGGCGGCCACGGCAATGAGCTCGTGGCGCAGCACAAGCATGTCCCGCTCACCTTCCGCATAGGCGAGCTTGGGCGTGAGCACCTCGCTCACCATGTCCAACAGGTTGTCCACGTCTCCCACGGGCTCGTCAGAGAAGAACCCGGCCCACTCGAGCCGCTCGAGGGCGTCGATGGCGGGGGGAATACCAAACTTGGCGGCGATGTCCGCGCGGAGGGTCTCGGGTCTGGCCCCTGTAACCAGGCTCGCCAGCACGTCTGCGAGGCTCCGCCCCCGCAAATCGTTTCGCGAGGTCTGGTCGAGCAGGCCCAGGTCCACCACCAGCTTGAGGCAGGCGCACCAGCCGGGGTTGCGTAAGGTGCCCCGGAACATGGTCTGCACATGCTTGAGACCATAGGTCCCCCTGTAGTCCAGGGAGTCGCGGTTGGGGTACCCCTCGAACAGCTGCAAGGAGTCCACGTTCACGGGCCAGTGATGCAAAAACAGGTTCGGACCCGCGACTTCCGTGATCTCGCCATGCTCCAGGTACCGCGCCGGATTGAGGCCCGCGGTCAGCAAGCTCTGGGGGCGCCAGGAGAACTTGTAGCCCCAAGGGTTGTCGTTGGCCTCGGGGGCCGGCAGCCCACCGCAGTAGGAGCGGAAGCTCACCACCCGACCACCCTGATCCCGCACGGTGTGGATGATCTTCATGGCGGACATGTGGTCGATGCCCGGATCCATGCCGATCTCGTTCAGCAGCAGGATCCCGGCCTCCTCGGCGCGCGGAGCCAAGGCCTTCATTTCCGGGCTCACATAGGAGGTGGTCACCATGGGCTTGCCTCGGACGATGCAGGCCTCGGCCACCTGAGGATGGAGGGGCGCCGGCAGCAGGCTGATGGTCAGATCAGCGCCGGCCACCATGCGGCCCAGCTCCTGGGCGTCCTCTATGTTGAGCTGGCAAGCGCTGCCACGCTCGCGACCGCCCACCATGGCCTCGGCCTTGTCTACCTGCTGGTCGGCCACCACAACCTCGCAACCCTGGTCGAGCAAATACGCCATCCCCGGACGGGCCACCATGCCCGCGCCGAGAAGTAGCACCTTCTTGCCATTCGCGCCGCTGATCATTGCCTGCGATGCTCCTTGCGGTTGGATCTTCTCAGAGTGATTCTTTCAGAGTGATTCTTTCAGATACGCGTAGTCAGGGGTCAACACGCCGTTGTAGGCGATCACCGCCCGCCGGATGGGCGACGGCACGGCGTAGTCCTCCCAGGGAACCGAACGCTCCGCCCGGGCGACGTCCGCCACGAACCCCCATAGGCTCTCGGAGAATTGCACCGAGGACTCGTGGGACATCTCCGCCGGCAGATTGTCCACGGCCATGATGACGGGTCCGCGCCCCTCGAAGCCCATGGTGTGCTTTTCGGTGACCGGGTCGAACACGTAGGACGGTTCGTCGGGCATGGTGGACTTGAACGTGCACTGGATGGATCCATCGATATCGCAGGTCACGTCCCCCAGCACCCGCAGATGGGGTTGCTCGGAACCCTCCCACAGGGTTCGCAGATCCGCGTTGGTCACCAGCCGCGGATATCGATCTTCCCAGTAAATGCCGTTGAGCAGCACGTGCAGCCGGGGTAAAAATCGCGCGAAACGCCCACGGTAACGCTCCGGGTGCCGGTAGTACTCCTGCAGCTCAAAGGCGTTCCCTTCGGCCAGCGGCTCCACCATGTCGGACTCGGAGAAGACCACCTTCACCAGCCCGGTGGCCGGCAAGTCTCCCGACGCGAGGGCATCGGGCGTCACGGTGGTCGCGCCCAGCACATCGAAGACGTCCTGAGCTCCCTGGGAGACGTTTCCGTAGCCCGCGAAGCCCACCACCAAGGGCGAGATCGCCTCGGGTAGACCCTCGTCCTTGATCCGCGCGCCCACCTCGGCCAGTCCCGCCTTGGCCTCATCCAGGGAGGCGTAGGTGTACGCCATCTTCACCCGGGAAAAGGGTGTTTCTATCCCCTCGGCGGCCAGCCGGGCCCCCAGCAGGTGCAGGGTGTCGACCATGCCCGCCTGTCCGGCCTGGCGGCTGAAAAAGACCAGCCGTCGCCCCTGGTCGTCAGTGATCCGCTCATAGTCGATGAGCGTGCAGCCAAGCTCCAGCAGCCGCCGCAGCATCGCCATGTTGTACGGCTGCGCCTTAATTGTGTGGGAGAAGAACACGTAGGCGCCGCCCGGCTGAAACATCGCCGTGGGGATCTCCTTGACCGCCAGCACCAGGTCGCAGCCCGACAGGTCCTCGGCCACCTTGGCGCCGGCCTGGACATAGGCCTCATCCGAAAAAACCCGCTCGGGGTACGACTGCACCACGGCGCCCAGATCCCCTGCCTCCAAAATACGCTCTAAATGCTCAGGGATAATAGGAACTCGCCGTTCCCAGATATTTTTATCTTCACGTCGGATGCCGATGATCTTGGTCAAAATGAGTCTCCGAATAAGCCAATACCCCGAGCCTTATATCGTACGTGTACGCACTTGCAAGCCCCTTTGATTCTGACATCCGTCGGCGCCGCCTCGGAGTCCCTGTAGCGTTCTTCTGATATACTTACGCCGGAGACGAACATGACCCTTTCTACGCGAGCCCAAAGAGCCCTTTCATCCGGTGGGATGGCGTTGCTGATTCTGGGGTGCTTCGCTCCTGGGGTCGGCTGTGAGAGCGCCGAGGATCGCTACCGGGACTACTCCCCCAAAAAGGAAGGGCCCGTGGTGGAGGCCGAGCCCCCCCCGCTCAAAAGCTGCAGCCCCAAGCCTCGACCCGAGGGGTCGCTTGTGAAGGTTCCGGATGCGCCCCTGGAGGTCCGCCTGGTGCGGGTCTACCACCTGTGTCTGGGCAAGCACGTGGCGCTGATCCGCCTGGCCAAGGCGACGCGGAAGATCATCCAGGTGGTGCTGGAGTACGAGCTGTACGACGTCCGGGGACGCCGGCGACCGCGCCGCACCGCGCTATCGATCACGCTGGGCTTTTCGCCCCCGACCGTGCGCTACCACCGCCTACAGTGGCGGGAGGGCCTGGTGAACCCCGACGAGCGCGGGCTGCGGGTGCGCCTGGCCTCGGTGGACTTCGCCGACGGCAAACGCTGGACCGCGCCCCCCTGGCCACCGTCCCCCGCCGTGGTCCCGGCGGCAAAGAAAGTGCCCGGCCCCCTGGCGCCCGTGGACAAGATCCAGGACTCCATCCGCAAAGCCACCCGCTCCCTGAAGGAAAAACGCGAAAAGCTAAAAAAGAAGCCGAAAAAAAAGCCGTAGCGCTCCGCCGGGTAAAGGTCCTATCTCCAGCCGGACGGCATGGAACGATCACGCGTACGGCTCAGGTAGCCGTAGGCGTTGTGGTCGTGGATGGATTCGATGGTCTCGACCTCGATGACAAAGTGCTCCACCACCTCCCGCACCATGAGCTCCGAGGCGATCTCCCGTAGCAGATCCTCCACAAAGACGGGATGCTGATAGGCGCGCTCGGTGACATACTTCTCGTCGGGGCGCTTAAGCACGGAGTACACCTCGCAGCTGGCACAGCGCTCCACAATCTCGACGAGCTCCTCCAACCAGAGCATTCCCTGCAGCCGCACGAGCACGGTCACCGCTCCACGCTGGTTGTGCGCACCGACCTCGCTGATCTCCTTGGAGCAGGGGCACAGGGTTGTCACCGGCACCTCCACCCGAAGCTCCAAACGATCGCGGATCCCCGTGCGCCCGGCGAGCTGCACGTTGTAGCCCACCAACCCCGGGGTGCCCGTCACCGGCGCCTTCTTCGTGATGAAGTAGGGGAACAGTACCTCGAGACGGGCGCGCTGGGAGCCCAGCCGCTGCTGCATCTCCTGGAGCATGGACTGCACCGAGGAGAGGGTGATCTCCGTGTGATGCTCACCGAGGATCTCCACGAAGCGGCTCATGTGCGTGCCCTTTTGCTCCTGGGGAAGCCGCACGAGCATGGTCACCGAGCCCACGGTGGCCTGCTTCCCCTGGGCGCGATCGAGCACTGTGATTGGGTACTTGAGCCCCTTGACGCCCACCCAGTCGATGGCGAGAGCCCGATCATCGGGGCGGGACTGCACATCCGCCAGAATGGCCGTCGATCCTGGGGGCTGCTTGCTTGACATCATTTGTGCTCAACTACTGGCGAAGGCGATCCCGGAGACCGGATGATCCCCATGGCGGTTTCGCACTGCTTTAGTAAAAGGATGGCCGGCTCCAGTCAAGCCAGAAGATGGGAACCCAGGAGGAGGATCCCTCCTGCGAGGCGGGTTTGAGCCCCGCGGGCCAGCGCCCTACACTAGACGGGAGGATCGGTCATGGGGGAACCGCTAGCCATCTGGGAGTCCGCCTCCGCCTGGGACTCCCGTTTCTTGCCCAGATTGACCGTGGCCACAAAGAGTGCCACCGCGATGCCCATGACCATCAAGTTACCGTATACAGCGATCATCGGAGCTCCTTTGTGTCTACATTGAACCACATCTACCTACATCGTACCACATGTGTCTCCGTGGTCAAATTCATATCCCTACTCCGGTTCCGGCAACCCAAATCTTCCCAAACTTGCCCGGACCGTACTCGCGCGCGAAGATGTCCCATGGCCCACCCACGAGCCCCCGACCCCCTAGAGCTGCTCCTCGCCCAGTCCGAGACCATCTGCAGCCGGTCGGAAACCCTACTGGGTTGGGCCCGCCAGGGCCACCAGGGCCCTCAGTCCCCGGCTCGAAAGGCAACGCCCCCGGCGCCGGGCCCCGCACCTGTCAGAACCCGTACCACCCGGCCCCTTACCACCCAGCCCCTTCGCGCTGTACGGGTCGTGGACTCATCGCCGGCGAATCCCGATGAGGTGCGTCACGAAGCCGACCTGGCCCCCGCCGTGTCACGGTTCCTCAGCAGCCACGGCCTCACAGTAGCCCAGGAGCTCTGCCTCTATCCGACCCGCACCAGCCGACGACGCACGGTGGCAGATTTGGCGGCGCTTACGCCCGACCACGACGCCATCCGGCGGCGCATGCGCTTCGAGGGACGCCGGGTGACCGTGGCGGACTTCTGGCCTCCACTCCTACAGACCCTGAGCCTGGCACCGGCGGGCCCCTTCCGGCGCCAAGACCTGCTGGGACGACTGGGGGACGACCCCCTCACGCGTTCCATCTCCGCCGCGCGTTTGAGCCGCTACCTGCGAACCCTGCGGCGCTACGGCTACCTCCGCCGTGTGGACCGGGCGACCTACATCAAGCGAGGAGACTACGTCCCCGTGGCCGTCGCGGGCAGCCTCGCGGCCGTGGAGCTCAAACGGTGCAGCTTCCGGGCGGCCCTGGGACAGGCCCGCAGCTATGCCCGGGTGGTGGATCGCGTCTGGGTGGCCACCGCCGGACGCTGGCAGCGCAAAGGGGAAGTCGCCCAGGCCTTCGCGCACTGGGGAATCGGTGCCCTGGAGGTCCGGGGAGAGCGAGTACACCAGGTGCTCGCTCCGGTGCCCCGAAAAGGGAGAGATCCCTCCTGTGCGCCCTACCGCCGGATCCTGGAGGAGCGGCTGGTTCGCGAGCGCGTGTTGGGGCGCCCCCGGGCCTTTGGCTGACGAGTGTACCTAGGGGCTGTTCATCCAGCCCAAGCCCCACTATAATCACCGCTGCCCTTAGGGGGACAGAACTGCCCTTGGGACTAACACTCTACTTTGAGGTCGATCGCTAGATGCCACCCAACGAAGAAAACCCCTCCGGCGTGGTTGGAAAACAGATCGGAAACTACAAAGCGACCAAGCTCCTGGGTAAGGGCAGCATGGGAGAGGTCTACGAGGCCGCCCACCCCATCCTGGACAAGCAGGTCGCCATCAAAGTTCTATCCGAGGACCTGTCGTCCTACCCCGAGCTGGTGTCGCGTTTCAAACGTGAAGCCCGCGCCATCGCGCGCATCAAGCACAAAGCCATTGTCCAGGCCTTCGACTTCGGGACCCTGGAGGACGGCCGCCAGTACTACGTAATGGAGCGGCTCAAGGGCTCCAACCTGGCGGTGTACATGACCGCCAAGGGACCGCTGCCCTGGGACGAGGCCCTGACCATCGCGGTGCCCCTGCTCGAGGGGCTCGCCGCCGCCCATGAGGCCGGCTTCATCCACCGGGACATCAAGCCCGACAACATCTTCCTCACGCGGCTCGAAGACGGCACCATCTACCCGAAGATCATCGACTTCGGCATCGCCAAGCTCAGGGACCCCGACGACAACCAGGACAGCGTGGTCACCCGCATAGACGCGGTAATGGGTACGCCCCTGTACATGTCTCCCGAGCAGGCCCCCGGGTCCACCGAGGACGTGGGCGCCTGGTCCGACATCTACTCCGCGGCGGCGACGCTCTATCACATGATCGCCGGCAAGCCTCCGTTCTACAGCGAAAACCCGTTGGAGCTGATGCTCATGCACTCCTGGCAGCCGCCACCGCCGTTGTACGAGCACCGGCCGGATCTGTCCCTGGAGATCAGCGACGCCATCATGAAGGCGCTGGCCAAGAAGCCGGCCGACCGTTACCCGACCATGATGGACTTTGCCGAAGGCCTGCAGGCGGCGTCTGATGGAAAGGGGCCGCCCGCAGGGGTCGCCCCGGCGAGTCGAACGGATCCACCGGCGGAGACGGCGCCCACGGAGCCCACCCCGGATGCACCGGCGACTCAAGCGGTGAATGCAACGGAGGAGTCCGCGCCCAAAAAGCGAAAAACCGCGGAGGCGGCCGTGGTGGCCACCATGAACGAGATCAAGGCGCCCACGGACGTGTCCTCGCTACAGAGGGACGCCGACGAGGAGGATTCCCTGGAGATCATCGCCGAGGCAGGCTCCTGTAGGCCGGCGCTGACCAGCCTGTCTGGCGCCGCATCGGAGAAAGTCATCAGCGCCCGCATGGGCACCGGCACCTACTACGCGGTCCCGAAGTCCAAAACGCCCTACGTCATCGTAGGGATCGTCGCGGGCCTGCTGGCACTGGGGGCCATCGCCTTTTTCGTCATACGCGGCCTGGGCGGCGGCGGAGCCACCCCCCCCCCCAAGCGGAAGCTGTTCCGGCAAGTGTCGTCCATGACTCGCCACACCTGCGGTCTGCATCGAACCGACGGCTCCGTCTGGTGCTGGGGAAGGAACAACTACGGTCAGCTTGGCAACCGCAGCACCACCACGTCCACCAGACCGGTGGTGGTTGCCGCTTTGAGCAAGGCCCAGTCCGTGGCCGCCGGAGGCCGTCACGCCTGCGCGATCACCACCGACCAGACGGTCTGGTGCTGGGGAAAAAACACCAGCGGCCAGCTCGGAAACGGAACCACCCGGAACCAGTCCCACGCCGTCCGGGTGGTGGGGCTCCCCAAAGTCCGGGCCATGGACACCGGCAACGATCACACCTGCGCCATCACCATCGACGATAAGCTGTGGTGCTGGGGGGACAACCGGGCGGGACAGCTAGGCCGAGCGGCTGGAGGACACCAGGTCAAGCCGGTGCTCGTGGACGGAGTTTCGGGGGCGCGGTCCCTGAGCCTCGGCGGGTTCCACACCTGCGTCGTCACCAAAGTGGGCAAGACGTGGTGTTGGGGCAAAAATGACGTGGGACAGCTTGGCCTGGGCGACACCCAGCCACGACATACGCCCACGCTGTTGGCCACCCTCAGCGGCATCCTCCGGATCACCGCCGGCGGTGCGCACACCTGCGCCCTGGGGAACAACGGCGCTCTGTGGTGTTGGGGCAACAACGCTTCGGGTCAAATCGGAGACGGAACTTCCCGGCTGCGCTTCGCTCCGGTGAAGGTCCCCAAGCTCCCGGCCGTCGTCGACGTCTCGGCGGGAGGCGGCTACCTCGGCGGGCACACCTGTACCGTGGCCCAGGATGGCTCGGTCTGGTGCTGGGGCAACAACCTCTCGGGCCAGCTCGGCTATAGCCAGCCCAAGGACACCCACCTACGCCCCACCCGTCTCACCCAGGTGGCCAACGCGGCGTCCATCGAGGCCAGCGGTCGGCACACTTGTGTTGTTGACCGATCGGGACAGGTGCTGTGCTGGGGACGTAACACCGACGGCCAGCTCGGCGACGGAACCAGCACCGACCGCCCCAAGCCCCAAAAAATCGCGCCCTGAGGGATTAGGGCGTATGGATTCCATGGCCCCCATCGGCGTGTTCGACTCCGGCATCGGCGGTCTGACCGTGTTGCGCGCGCTGCTGCAGCAGTTGCCGGGTGAGGACTTCGTCTACCTCGGTGACACCGCACGGGTGCCCTACGGCACCAAGAGCGCTAACACGGTCATCAAGTACTCCATGAACAACCTCGAGTTCCTGGAGCGGCAGCGCGTGAAGATGGTGGTGGTGGCGTGCAACACCGCATCCGCCTACGCCCTTCCGGCGCTTGGGGAACTATCACCGGTACCGGTGGTGGGCGTGGTGGAGCCCGGAGCCCTCGAAGCGATCCGATTCAGTCGCACCCAGACCATCGGCGTAATCGGCACCCGGGGGACGATCAAGTCCCGGGCCTACGAACGCGCCATCCACGCCCTGGCTCCCGAAGTACACGTCATGGGCTGGCCCTGCCCGTTGTTCGTACCCCTGGCCGAGGAGGGCTTCGTGGATGGGGAGATCCCCCGGTCGGTGGTGCTGCACTACCTGGGCGCCCTGGCGCGCGCGGAACCGCAGATCGACACCCTGCTCCTGGCCTGCACCCACTACCCGCTGCTGTACGATCTGCTCGACCACATGGCCAACGCCATCTTCGACGCCCCCGTGACCACGGTGGACTCCGCCACGGCAGTGGCCCGGGAGGTGTCCACCGTCCTGGACGAGACGCACTCCGGCTGTGATCGGAAGGAGGGGGGACAGGTGGACTACTTCGTCACCGACCTCACTCGCTTCGAGGAGATAGGCGAACGGTTCCTGGGCCAGCCCATCTCGGGCGTACAGCAGGTCGACATCTGACCGGGTGACCTAAGGGTCCGAGCCCTACTTCGCGCGGAGATTCTCTTCGTTCTGCCGCTTGGTAAGGGCGTCGAGCACCAGCCGTCCCCGGAGGTGGTTGTTCAGGTAGTCCTCGTCGAGATCGAACTCCGTGGTGAACTCCCGGGCCTCGTTGTACAGGAACTCACCGGCTTCCATGTCGTCGATGTAGTTCTGGGCCACCTTGCCCTTGTAGACGATCTTGGACAGGTCCGGCAGCTTGCCGGCCAGCCACCCGTAGAGATCTCCAAGGTATTCGCCAAAGAGCGACACCGTCTCCTCGGCGGACTCGAAGACGCCCTCGAACCGCTCGGAGAACTTCGCGGCGGTGTCGGGGTACTTCCGGCGGATCTCTTCGATCATCGCCCACAAAATGATCGCATCGTCGGCGTAGCCCACGGGCATGATGTGATCCGGGATGATGTCGTTGGGACCCAGCACGTAAATCACCGTACCGGCGCCAAGAAGCCGCACCTCATTGGATTGGTCCTCGTCGGCCATGATGGCAAAGGCCACCTTGAGATCAAAGGGAAGCGAGACGATCTTATCCCGCAGTCGCTCTGCAAAAAGTCGTTCGTGATCTTTCATCGGTCTCCTCAAGAATTCTGGGCGATAGTAGCACAGCTACCGGTCAAATCCATGGTGTCGAGGCACCGGCGGAAAACCACTGAATACGCGCGAATACCCGACGATCAATCGATTGCCCTGGGCTGTCAATCATGCTAGCATCTAAATCTAAATCTAAACAATTCAGGCGGATACGGCCTATGGCCGCCAAAAAATCTCCCCTCAGTGGGTACAATCACAATCTAAAGTACAAGAATCGGGTCTACCACGTCCAGACCGAGGACTCCGGTCGAGACAACCCGCATATCTTCACGCATCTTTTTCACGACGGTACGATCCTCAACTCCATACGCTCGGAATACGCCGAGATCGTAGAGACACCCGACTGGGAGACCCAGCTCCGCGCGCGGATGCAGCACCAGCACAAAGACATGATGAAGGGGCTCATCAAGGGCTCCTTCGACGACAAGATCGTGGGGTTCTTCGGCATTCTCGAGGCCGAGGTGGCCGAGGAGCTCCCCATGGCCACCCTGCCCCCGCCCCCCAAGCGGGAGCGATCGCAGTCGAGTAAGCCCGCCGCCCCCCCAGCCCCGCCACCGGGAGCCCCGCCACCGGGAGCCCAGCCTCCGGCTCAGCAGCCGGCCCACCAGACTCCCTGGCAACCGCCCGCGCCCAACCAGGCGCCCGCCCAGGGTCCGGGCGCAAACGCCAGCGGCGTCGTGGTGGCCATGCCCATGGTGATCGTCGGCGACGCGACAGAAGCCGCGCCCCCGCCTCCAGCACCCCCGGCCCAGGCCCCGCCACCCCAGCCCCAGGCTCCGCCGGCCCAACCACCGTCCGATCTCGGCGCCATCTTCGCCGCCGTTCCAGGGGAAGCCAAGAACGTGCCCGACTCCATCTTCGGCTCGGAGCTGATCTCGGAGAAGTCCCTGGACGAAGTCATCCTCGCCTACCTGTCAGAAGATCTGAGCGAAGAGTAGTCCGGCCTCGCCGAAAATCCGGAACGCTTTTCCGGGTCGAGGGACTACATGAACCTCCAACGGGTGGCCTGGGGAGAGTCCATGAGCTCAATGCCCTTGGCCGCAAGAACGTCCCGGATGGCGTCAGCGGCAGCAAAATCCTTGTTCTGGCGAGCGGCGGTGCGGGCCGCGATCTGCTCCTGGACCCAGGCCGGGTCCACGCCCATGCAGCACGCCATGGTCTCCTGGACCCGTGCGAGGTACGCAAGGGGAGACTCCTGCCACAGCCCCAGCACCGCGCCGATCTCCCGCAGCAACTGTCGGACACGCCACAGGGAACGCTTACGGATTTTCTTGGGAGCCGCCTTGGGATCCTCCAGCAGCCGGTTGGCCAGCTTGTAAAGCTCGCTCACCGGTGCCAGGGCGGCGGCGGTGTTGAAGTCGTCGTCCATGGCCTCTTGGAAACAGCCCCAGGCCGGGTCCAGCTCCCCCACCACCTCTCCGTCCCCCGGCTCCTTCATGGGCCCCACAACGGTATCGAGCTTGCAAAGCGTCTCGTAGAAGTAGTCCAGTCGGTGGGCGGCCTCCACCAGGTCTGGGAACCGCACCCCCTCCTCTCCCTCGCTGTCGACATTGAAGTTGATGGGGTGTCGATAGTGCACTGACAGCAAAAACAGCCGGATGGCCTCTGGCTCGGCGTGCTTGAAGAGCTCCCGCAGGGAAAAGAAGTTGCCCGTGGACTTGGCCATCTTCTCGGCGTTCAGGTTCACGAAGCCATTGTGCATCCAGTACCGCGCGAAGCCGGCGCCGTAGGCCGCCTCGGACTGGGCGATCTCATTTTCATGGTGCGGAAAAATGAGATCCATACCGCCGCCATGGATATCGAACTCAGTGCCCAGATATTTGGTGGACATGGCGCTGCACTCTATGTGCCAGCCTGGACGCCCTTCACCCCAGGGGCTCGGCCAGTGCGGCTCCCCGGGCTTGACCGCTTTCCAAAGGGCGAAGTCGAGGGGATCGTCCTTGTGGGAGTCCACCTCCACCCGGGCGCCGCAGCGCAGGTCGTCCAGGTTGCGCTTCGAAAGCTTGCCGTAGTTCGGCTGGCGCCGTACGGCGAAGTAGACCGTGCCCTCCCGCTCGTAGGCGAGCCCGGCCCGCTCGATCCGCTCGATGGCATCGACGATCTCCGGGACGTGATCACTCACCTTGGGCTCCACATCCGCCGGCGCCACGTTCAGCCGCGCCATGTCCTCGGTGAAGGCGGTGATGAACTCCGCGGCCAGCTCCACGGGATCCCGGTCCCCCTCGGCGGCTCGACGGATGATCTTATCGTCCACATCGGTGAAGTTGCGCGTGTAGGTGACCTCATAGCCCCGGAACCGCAGGTATCGCACCACCGTGTCGAAGACCACATACACCCTGGCGTGGCCGAGATGGGAGAAGTCGTAGACCGTGGGCCCGCAGACGTAGATGCCCACCTTCCGGGGCTCGCGGGTTTGGAGCTCCTGCTTCTGTGAAGTCAGGGTGTCGAAGAGACGCAGCATATCAACCTCGGAAGTGCGCGCGGATAGCGAGTAGATTTATGACGAGCAAAAACAACAGCAGCAAGTAGAAGATCGGCACGCCGGGCAGAAACGGTTCGGTCCACATGGAGCCGGGCTCGACAGACTCCTCGAGCAGATAAGCCCCCTTGGGCAGGTCCAGCAGCAGCGACACCTCGGCCTTCTCGATGCGGGCGGTCGCAAAGGAGAGGGTTGCCCCCAGGGGCTCAGCCACCAGGCGCTTACCATCCTTGGTGGACTTCTCCACGTAGTTATGCGGGTAGCCCCGGTTGGTGCGGGTGATCACCAGGTTCGGACCCCGTCGCTTCAGGTGACGCCACTTGACGTAGAAGACCTCGTACCGCGGCGAGATGTTGTAGGGCGACTGGCGGGTCTGTTGCTTCCGGAGCTTCAACGCCTTGGCCTTGGGCAGCCGCAGCACGAAGTTCACCGCCTTGCGCGACGTCTTGGAGGCGTCCTCCATCATCGCGTAGGCGTGCCCCAGCGACGCCACGAAGGCCTCGGCCCGCTTGGCGGTCTTATAGGGCTTGCCGTGAATGTTGATCTGGTGCTTCTCTCCGGCGTAACCACCACACCGCCCGCCCACCGCCACCAGGATACGACCGCTCTTATCGGGCGTGATCTGCACTCCCTTTTTGGCCGAGCAGCTCTCTTTGCAGCCCTTCGGCGCGTGGGCGCAGATCTTGGCGCAGTCCCGGTCCGTAGCGTTGTACACCTCGGTGTCGGGCGGCACCGGGATCACCACGTCCTTGCCGTCGTCCGGCCCATCCTCGGGCTTGGCGCCGGGCTGGGCGTCGCCCGCGACAAACGTCATCACCGCGGCAATCTTGTCTAAAGCCACGGTTTTCAAGTCGGGCTTGATGTAGACGGAGCCACCGCGCCCCGTGGTCGGCAGGCCGGTCTTCGGGTCCGCTTTTCCGCAGTCCTTCGCTCCCTGCCCTGCCCGCACCACCACGCCCTTGATCGAATCTTCCATCCCGGTGTGTACCTTGAACTCATAGTCCCCCGGGTAGGTGACAAAGAGCGCCAGACGGGTGTCCTGCTTCACGGTGAGGCTCTTTCCCCGCACGTCCTTGACGGTCACCTGGGGCTTACCCGCACCCTGCAACACCGCGGCGGCAGTGAGCTGATGATCTTGCTGCAGCGCCTTGGACTGGCGGCTCCGCTTCCGATAGAAAGACCGCAACTCCGCGCCGTAGCTCGTGGCGTCCAGCCGCCGCAACCGCCCGGTGTAGATCCCCTTCCGATACTTGTGCGGCCCCGGCTTGTGCTTGTTCGTGATCAGGGGCGTGAACGTGCGCACCACCACCCGGTTGTCAGTGTCTTTGAGGATGAACATGAAGACCCTACGCTTGCTCGCCGCACCGAAGAGGGTCTTGGTGGTTCCATTCGCCATGGTCTGGGGCACGGCCTGCCCGCGCAAGGTGACGTAGGTGTTCTCCTTGAGGCGCCCTTGCTTCAGCGCCACCTTGGCCTGGCCCAGCTTCTCGGACTCAGACGAACGCAGAAAGAACTGCATGTCTTCCCAGAGCCAGTACATGCCGAAAAGACACGCGCAGATCACCGTGCCGGCAACAAGGGGATGTCGCGCCACGCGCCTGGGCCCCATGATCCTCTGGAGCTCGTCGGCGCCGGCCACCGACTCTTCGAGCTCCTCCAGATCTTCGGTCTCAGCCTGGAGCTGGGCCTTGATCTCCTCGACCTTCTGGTCGTCGAAGAACGCCTCCTCCAGGGCGGCGGCGTCCTTTCCCCCTTCGTCGCCATCGGCAGCGGGCGCGTGGTCGTCTTTGGACAGATCCTTATCGCTCATGGTGTGCTTCCTGTGCTTGGCCGGGAATAATAACCCGAAAAGCAGGAAACGGTCGATGAGTTAGGAGATCGATCTGCAGGGTGGGGTCTTTGCTGACTGACTCCTACTGTTTGACAAGGCGTCGCAGCAGGCGGATGAGCCGCTTGCTCTGCTTCCGCGACAGGGGTCCCGAGGTCTTCCACCGCAGCCGCCGACTCTTGTCCAGGAGGTAGATGTTGGAGCGGCCGTTCCGAAAGCCCCACTGCTTCATCATCTTGCCCGTGCGATCACACAGGATGGTGGCGTTGGTCTTCTTCATCTCAGACTTGATCACCATGTTGATGACGAAGTTGGGCACCGCGGTCTCCTGGAAGTTGGCGATACCGATGCTCTCCCACATCTTGGAATTGATCTTGTTGGTATCATACAGCTTCTTGAGCTTGTTCTTGAGCCAGCGGTTCTGCTCCTTGGAGTTTTTCCCCTCGTACCAGAAGAAGAGGACCTTCTTCTTGAACGAGTACAGAGTGTAGCCCTTTCCTTTGGAGTCCTTCAGGCTGAAGGTCGGAACTTTCTGGCCAACCTTGACGGCCAGGGCCGGAGTGGAGACGGTCAGGAAAACGGCGACGATCAACAAACGGAGCATGGGATACCTCCTTAGTACGGCCCGTTGGGTTCCGAGACAAACGAACGGCCACCTGAGCCGCTCTAGAATCTAAGACGGGCCCGGGCGCTGGATATTCCTTTTGACGCCACGGGGATGTTTATCCAGCTTTTCATGGGGTACCGTCAAGGATCAGTTGCAGGGTCGTCGCAAAGGGTGTCCAACCGGTGCATTTTCTGCGGTATCATGCGCCCTGGACTCCCTCAGGAGACTCATGAACCCGGACGTCACCTCCCTGTTCTACTTGCGCGACCGTTTCACGCCGCGAGCCAAGTCGCTGTTCTTCGCCCGACTGGGCTTGGACGCCGTAGGTCTGCTGGTAATGATCGTGCCCTCCTTCGCCTGGGTCGCCGGGGTCCAGCAGCCCGTGGCCGGCTACTGGTTCTCGCTTCTATTGATGACCCACCTGGTGACCTACTTCTGGGTGGGCCGCAGGGGTGACCACCTGGTGGTCTTCGGCAGCCTGTGCTTCGACCTGCTGGCCCTGGTCTATCTGATCACCGTCACCGGGGGCCTGCGCAGTCCGGTCATGCAGGGACAGATCGTCTACACGGTGTTCTTCGCCATGATCTTCCCCAGCCCCCTGGCGATCCTTCCGCCCCTTTTGACCCTGCCCGTGGTGACCAAGATCGAGCAGCTCCTGGGCACCCAGATGGCCACCCGGGACCTGATGCTCCTGCTGTGGTACTTCGTGGTCAACGTCATCATCGTCTACGTGGTGGTCTACCTGGACCGGCGAGAGGAGGAGAGCTTCCGGGAGCTGGATCTCCTACAGCAACGAAGGCGGCGCTTCGCCCTGACCGAAGAGCGCAACCGCATCGCACGGGAGATGCACGACGGCCTGGGCGCCATCCTGTCGAGCATCGTCATCGAGTCCGAGTACGTGCAGACCCAGCTCCGGGACCTGTCCGACCCCCAACCCGACCCCCAACCCGACCCCCAACCCGACCCCCAACCCGACCCCTACGAGGCGATCATCAACGAGGTGGCTGAGCTGCGGCGCACGGGCCAGGAGGGCATGGAGGAGCTCCGCCGGGCCGTGTCCATGATGCGGGACGATTTCGACCTGGTGGTGGCCCTGGAGGATCAGTGCGCCAGCCGCAGCGCCCGCACGGGCGTGGACATCCAGATCAAGGTTCAGGGCAGCGAGATTCCCCTGGCCCCGGACCAACAGCTGGCCTGCTTCCGGGTGCTCCAGGAGAGCCTCTCCAACGCCGTCCGCCACGCCCAACCGTCGTCCATCCAGGTGGTCCTGGCCTTCGAGCCGAACGCGGCCATCCTCACCGCCATTGACGACGGCCAGGGCTTCGACACCTCCGTCCCCAAAAGCGGCCACTACGGCCTGTCCACCATGCGCGAACGCGCCCAGTCCACCCGGGGAGATCTCACCGTGACCTCCCAGCCCGGCCAGGGCACCAAGGTTACGCTGACCCTGCCCTATCGGTACTGACGCAAGGGCAATTGACAGGGTCGGGCAACCGCCGGTAAAAACAACAGATCCCCAAGGAGCCCAAAGAGCTCAAAGATCCCAAGGAGACCACCGCCATGTCCCCATCGAGCAATCTGAATCAGTCCCTGTCCATCGAGGAATTCTGGGCCTGGCTCGGGCTGCACTACAACTGCATCCTTCGCGCCGGCGGACCGGGATTCGTGCTTTTTGACCAGGGTGACGTGCACTGGCACCTGGGCACGGATCCCGACGGGATCTTCTTCGCGCAGATCATCCGGGGCAAGGAGACCACCGCGGAGCTGTACTTCAACCCGTCAGATGTACACTACGTGCAGTCCACCGCCGGGGAGGAGGAGCAGGTGCTCTTTGAGTGTATGGGAGGCGGCGAAGGCCAGGACTCTGTGCTGTGCCACTTTCTGCTGACCCATGACCACGACGCCAAAGAGTTGCCCGCGAACCGCACCTGGACTCATTGAGGGCCATGGCGAGGATCGGGCAAAGTGTAAGTGATCGTTTCCACCGTCGTATACTGGGGGAGCGAAGCGGGGACAAAGCACCCGACGCTAATTTCATCTACTACATCAGGAGGCATTTCATGAACCGTGTACTGCCCATGCTGCTGGCCCTGGGCCTGGCGGTGAGCGGCTGCGCCATGGCCACTAAGGCCCCCCGCCGCGCCTATGAACGAAGCGGAGGCCACCCCGGGGGGAGGGCGGGCTCGGTCAGCGAGTCCGTCCAGATCCACGCAACCCGCGGTGCACCCGCGCCGGTCAGCGTCAGCAGCGTCAGCAGCAGCAGTAGAAGAAGCTATCGTCGCAGCTATCGTCGCTCCGGGCGGAACCGCACCCGTCGCACCCATCGCAGCGTCACCAAGGCCAAGGCCGTGAGTGGTCATAAGAGCCCGGCCGGGGCCACCCCCGCGGTGACCAAGGTAGCCCGGGGCACCCAGGTCCCCCGGACCCGCCTGGTCATCTACCGCGGCACCCTGGTGATCCGGATCTTCAAGCTTCGAGACGCCGTGGACCTGGCCCAGAAGCTCGCCTTGGAGGCCGGGGCCTACATCCAGACCCAGAACAACACCCAACTGGTGATCCGGGTGGGCGTCGATCGGTTCCATGAGCTCATGGCCAAGCTGTCGGCCGTGGGAGAGGTGGCGTCCAAATCCATCGCCGCCCAGGACGTCACCCGCCAGTACTTTGACATCACCCACCGCCTCAAGGCCGCCCAGGTGGTCCTGGCCCGTCTCAAGTCCCTGCTCCTCAAGGCCCGGAACGTGAAGGAGTCGATCCTCATCGAGCGCGAGATGGGGCGCTTGCTCACCCGCATCGAGCAGCATAAGGGAACGCTGCGCTACCTCAAGCACCACGCGTCCTTGTCCACCATCGTCGTACAGTTCCGCGTCAAGCCACGCTACACCCGTCGTATCCGCTCCAGCTGGCGCAGCCCCTTTGGCTGGGTCAAGGGCCTCGGCCTCTGGCGCATGATGCGGTTTTAGGAGGCCAACCCCATGCATCGCACAATCACAATGGCCATTTCCCTGGTCGCCCTGGTCGCTCTGGTGTCCGGACTGGGCGGCTGCAACAAATTCGCCGTCAAGACGCCCCAGGGATTCGTGAGCCTGGAGCGCTACCGGACCAAGATCTATTACAAGGCCGTCTCTCCAGACAACGCGGTGATCACCGTCTCGGCCTTCAAACACAAAAACAAGGGCTCCCTCGACTTCTGGACGGCCATCCTCAAGCGGGAGATGGTGCTCCAGAAGGGATACAAGCTCACCTCCACCCAGACGATCAAGACCGACGACGGACTGGAGGGGAGGCGACTCGCCTTCTCCACGACGAACGGATCGACGCCCTACGTCTACGAGTCCACCCTCTTTGTGACCAAGCACTATATCTACGTCGTCGAAGCGGCGTCCATCGCCAAGCGCTTCAAAGCCCACCGCGGCTCCATCGACGCACTCATCGCCTCGTTCCGGCCCAGATAGGTCACTGGAATTGCCTGTGTTGCATCGAAGGCTGGTCAAGTCTATCTTGCCATGATGCGCACTGCTGTAATAACCACCCTCGCCCTGTTCACCTTCGTATCCTGTGGTCCGGCCCCCGGGCCCAGGCCCCCAGAGGCCACTCCCGTGGAACGGACCCGCCGAGCCCCCCCCACGCGACGGGTGGCGCCGGCCAAACCAGTGAAGGTGACCTTCGCCCGGTTCTTCACAGACCACACCCTCCGGGTGGACCTGATGCACCGAGGCTCGGCCAAAGCCGAGTCTTACAAAGTGATCGAGCTGGTCCGGGAGGGACCCTGGGCCGGCAGCCGAACCCAGCTCCTGGACCCCTTCTCCTACGGAGCACACCGCTTCGAGATCCGCGACGCCGCCACCGGTGCTCTGCTCTACACACGTGGCTATGCGAGCCTCTTCTCGGAGTGGCAGACCACCCGGGAGGCCCGAAAAATCACCAAGGGGTTCTCCGAGTCCCTGCGATTGCCCATGCCCCGAGCGCCCTTTGACCTGCGGATCCTTTCGCGCACGCCCAAGGGCAAGGTGCGGCAGGTCTTTACGCGCCGCCTGAATCCCAACACCAAGATCAGGTCCTTTCGACCCGTGGCCCAAATCACCACCCGGGTCCTGCACAAAAGCGGCCCCGATCACAAGCGGCTGGACATCCTGATCCTTGGGGACGGCTACACCCAAAGTGAGCGCGAGAAGTTCTGGCGAGACGCCCGACGCTTCGCGCAGGTGATGCTCACCGACCGGACCTTTGGCGCCCACAAAGACAAGATCAATATCCGGGCGCTGTACGTGCCCTCGGTGGACTCGGGGGTCAGCGAGCCCCGCAAGGGGAGGCTGCTCAACACGCCCCTGGGGCTGTCGTTCAACACCTTCAATTCGGCCCGCTACATGATGACCGTGAAGAACCTCGGCCTGCGCCGGGCGGCTGCCCACGCACCCTACGACGCCCTGTACCTCATGGGAAACACCTCCCGATACGGAGGCGGGGGCATCTACAACCTCTACTCCACCTTCCCGTCGGACAACGAGTACGACGCCTACGTGTTCATCCACGAGTTCGGCCACAGCTTCGCGGGCCTGGCCGACGAGTACTACACCTCCGAGGCCTCCACCGAGAACATGTACAAAGCGAACGTGGAGCCGGCCGATCCCAACATCACCGCCTTTCTCGGGGGGCGCTTCAAGTGGAAAAAGCTGGTCAAGCCCTCCACGCCCATCCCCACCCCTGCCACGGCGAAGTACAAGCATGTGGTGGGACTGTTCGAAGGCGCCGGCTACAAGGCCAAGGGGCTGTACCGGGCGCAGCAGGACTGCAAGATGAAGGGCAAGGGGCACGTGGACTTCTGCCGGGTCTGCGCCAACGCCACCGCGGCCATGATCAAGCTCTACAGCGAATGAGGATCTGCACCATGCGACTGCATCTGCGACTGCATCTGCGACTGCTCCTGGCAGCGCCGCTGCTGCTGGGCGCGCCGTCTGTCGGCCGGGCCGCCCCCGCTTCGGTCCCCGGGCCGGGCGCCACGAAGGCCACGAAAACCCCGAGGGTCCCGAAGAGGCTGCGCACCCTGCTGGGGCGCACCTACAACCTGCGATACCATAGGGGCCGCGGCTACCTGGCCACCACCGTGGGCCTGCGCATCGTGAACCTGCGGCGCCCGGGCCGACCCAAAGCCCTGGGCACCCTGGTAATTCCGGGCTCGGTGAACGGTCTGGTGGTGGACGGCCCCACCGCCTACGTGGCCGCCGGGCCCCACGGCGTGGTCCTGGCCAACGTATCCAATCCGCTCAAACCCGCTCGACTCGCCCGCATCGACACCCCCGGATCCGCCAACGCCGTCGCGGTGGATGGCAAGACCCTCTACGTGGCGGACGGTAGCTTCGGCATTGGGATCTACGACGTCACCGCGCCCCGAAAACCCACGCGGCTGGCCAAGGTGGAGACCGGCTGCTACACCCGGGATGTGGTGGTGCATGGCCGGTGGATCATCGTGGCCTGCGGTCGCAAGGGGCTGGTGGTCTTCCGTTCCCACCGCTCGGGAAAACGGAAAAAGGCCTGGCCCAAGCCCCTGTACCGGCTCAAGCTCGCGGGGGACGCGCGGAGCCTGAGCTTCGGTCCCGGGCGCACGCTCTACGTGGCCGCGGGAGAGGCGGGCTTCCATGTGCTGGACGCCCGGCGCCCACGCCGCCTCAAGCGCGTGTCCACCGCCAAGGTCCCGGACTTCGCCCACGGCGTCAGCGCCTGGGGCGCATCGGTGGCAGTGGCCGGCGGGGAGGGCGGCGTGCATCTTTTCAACTGCCGCCGCAGAAACAGGCCCCGCCTGGTGTCCACCTACAAGTCCACGCCCAACCGCAGCGCTAACAAGATCTTCTTACGCCGGGGCCTGGTGCTGGTAGCCTACGACGCCTCCGGCCTACACATCCTCAAGTCCGCCAAGGGCCGCCTCACGCTCCGCGCCATCTTCCCCGCGCCGCCCACCCGCCCAAAGACCCGCCCAAAGACAAATAGAAAAAAGACGAAGAAGAAAAAGTAGTACGCTCCGGCGGGTATCCGGCCGAGAAAATGCGGTCTACGGGGTTGGGCAGTAGTCCGCGCAGAAGCTCTGCCGGGTCTGCTCGAGCACGTCCGGATCGTCGGTGATGAAGATGGACACTCCGGTAGCCAGGAGGGTCTCCATGATGGAGGGATCATTGATGGTCCAGACGTTGGCCTCCAGACCGGCGTCGAGGATGATCTGGATCTCTTCGGCGCCATACAGGCCGCCGAAGACGTTCAGGGCGTCAAAGCCCTGATCCGCCGCCGCCTGCGCATCGGAGTACAGCACCGTCAGAAGGCCGAGATGGATGGATGCGTCGAGCTGCTGCACGGCCACCAACATGTCGAAGTCGAAGGAGCTGACCACGAGATCCCGAAGAACCGCGTCTCCCTGAATAGCCGTCACCAGGTCCTCGGCGATGAGGTCCAGATCCGACTCCGGACAGCTCGCATCGTCGGCGATCTTCACCTCCACGTTCACACTGACGTCCACCGCCGCCAGGACCTCGTCCAGGGTAGGGATCACCACGCCGGTGCCCTCCAGCGAGGTTCCGAAGGCCGCGTCCCACGCTTGGAGCTCTGCCACGGTCTGGTGTCGGACACAGCCCTCACCGTCGGTGGTCCGGTTCACGGTATCGTCGTGAATCACCATCAGCTCCCCGTCGGCCGAATGCATGACGTCCAATTCGATCATCTGGGCACCCTCGATCACGGCCTGCTCAAAGGATGGGATCGTGTTCTCGGGGTAGGGGTTGTCCGGCCCGTTTGTTCCGGTCCCCCGGTGACCACAGTTGATCACCGACGACGCCGGACAAACACACTCGCCGCCATCATCATCGCCGCAGCCCAGGACCGCGACCCCACTGCAAAGCACCATCGTCAAACATCGAATCAAACACACGTCAGTCTCCTAATCACATGGCTCACATGGCTCACATGGCTCACATGGGCGGATGATGGACAATCTGATCACGGAGGACCCCGGCACGCCGACCGGGTAAGGAGGGTACGGTCCTACATGGCGCCGCTACTTGATGTGCTTCTTGATGCAGTCCGCGTAGGCTTTGCAGTCCTTTTTCTCCAGGCACTTATTGATCGCGCTGGCGTCCGAACCAAAGCCCTTTTTCTTCTTACAGTCCTTCATGCAGGCAGCATAGCCGGCTTCCTGAACTTTCTTGAGCGCGCCGACCTTCGTGATCGTGTCGATCTTGGCCTGGTCCATCTTGCCCGAGGCCACGAGTACCTCACCCACGCATTGCTTGAAGGTCTTGTCGCACATCTTGTCGCAGTCGACCTTGAGCTTACTGCAGCCAGAGGCGCCAAGAACCATCACGAACGAGAGGGAGAGTCCGATGAGGATCCGTTTCATTGAGCGTTTCCTTTCCTAAGGCGCGGAGGACCTCCGCATCATTGATAGTCGAGGCGGCACTGTACCAAAGTTGACTGGCCAGGTAAACCGAATGAGCGCGAAGGGTCTGGGCCGCCCCCAAAGCACGAACCCGGCCCGAAGGTGTGGCCACGCCAAAGACCCCTCAGGGCCGAACGCGGGTGATGATGTCCTTGCGTACGATCACTCGCTGCCGCCGGACCTTGCCCTTGCGACTCTGCACCTTAAACGTGTACTGCCCCACGGGTACGAGGATGTCCTGTGTATGGTATCGGCCGTCCCAGAAAACGCGCGCGCCCTTGCCTTCGGGGCGGACCCGGCCGAAGACGAGCTTCAGCACCGAATCCTGCCCCGCCCGGGCCACCTCAAAAGGCACCTGGTGGTTCAGGTGGGGCCAGCGGTTCTTGAGCACGATGGTGTGCTTGCCCAACGCCACCCGAAAGGCCTTGAGGGGCAGCGACAACCCCACGGGCTGACCGTCGAGCAGCACCTGTCGGATGGGCACGTTGGACTGGAGCCACAGATGGCCCCAGTCCGGAGAGAACCGCAGTTGAAAGACCTGGGCGTCGGTGATGCCGGGGGCGGGTGCGATTACGGTGCGCCGCTCCAACTGATAGCCGGCCTTGGTCAAGGAGACGCGGTAGCTCTCATTGGCGATCAGGCCCGCCAACACCAAAGGCGTCTTGCCGCGAAGCCGGCCGTCGAGTTGGACCGCGGCGCCGGGGGGCATGCTGAAGATCTTCAACGCCGCGGGCAACCGCTTGAGGCGGAGCTTCACGCGGGTCCGGCGACCGGCCCGCACCCTAATGACCACCGGGGCGTGTACTTCATAGCCCATCTTGCGCCCAACGATGGTGTGGGACCCTGGCGAAAGGTTGGCCACCATAAGTCTCCCGCCCCGGGCCGAGCTTTGCCCCCGGACGACACCATCCACCGAGATCTGCACTCCGGTGGGATCGGTGTTGACGCGCACGTTGCCGCGGGCCTCGGGGGTCATCTTGTTCCACGCCAGCAGCCCGCCCGCCGTGAGCAGCACCAGCACCGTCAGCGCCAACACAAGCTTGACCAACAGGGGCGAAGAAGACGATCGACGCCCCGCGACCCCGGCCACGTCGCCCTGCTGCCCGGCCGCCAGCACCGGCACCCGGGAGACGTCGGCTGACTCCGAGACGAAGCTGATGTGGGTCAAACGCAGCTTGGGCGCGCGCAGGTTAAACAGCGCAATCACCTCCGTGGCCACACCAGGGGAAATATTGAAAATCAGCTGGCTCACCGAGTTACACACCAGGTACAGGCCGAGGCCGGCGCCGGCGCCCGAATCCAGATTGAGGGGATGCGACGAGATCAGGCAGCGGTTCACGTACTCGATGAGCGTGGACTTGCGCAACGCACCGAAGTGGTCGGTGACCCCCAGGGCGAACATCTCCCCATCGCAGGCGTACTGCAACACCAGGCGCTCCTGGGGAAGGCTGCCGCCATTGACAGCACCATCACTACCCGAAGACTTCACCATACCGCGCTGGGACGCCACCAGGGGAGCGTCGTACAACGCATTCATCAACAGCTCGTCGGCCACCCGCTCGATGTTCTCGAGATACTTGCTACGCACGTTCATGGCCCGGGCGAAGGACGAGATGGTGCCCATGGCGATGGCCTTCTCGTGGTAGTCGCCGATGAGCGTGGCGTGGGCCAGCACCCCATAGGGCAGGTACCTCTCCAGACCGAAGATGTTGCCGTAGAAGTTTCGGCTGGCGATGCCCGCCAGGGTCGCGCCGTCCGCCGCCCCCACCGCGGCCACCGAGGTCACCCGGTCCAACGACAGGGGCGAAAGCATCTCCCCTATGCCCGGACGGGGCACCAGCACGGCGAGGCGCCGATCCCCCTTGAGGAGACTGGCCAGCTTCTGGATGTTCTCATCGGGCAGAGAGTTGGAGTGGTAGAAGGCCAGGTAGGTGTCGGACAAGTGCGGGTAGGCCTCCTTCAGGCTCTCCACCGCCTGAACGACACCCCCGGCAGCGGTCAAACCGGTGACCATGCGACGGAGAAACTGTCGCTCCCCGGAGATCGCCAGAGCCGCATTGCTGGGCATCGTCCACTCCTACTGTCTTCTCGAATATTTATACCAGACAATCAAAAAGATTTCGATAAATCCGGTGCTTTTTCCGTGAGCACGGAAACAAAAATTTCTGCGGTCAAAGTACGAGCAAACCGGACCCTCGAATGAGGGCGTTACGGAAAACCTGTGGGTTTTAGGGCTTCGGCTATTCGCCGAGGGGAGAGAGGAGTCGAAGGACCCTACGCCTTAGTAATGAATGGCGTAGAGGATCGGGGCGATGATCATCGCCACCACGGAGACCAGCTTCACCAGGATGTTCAGGCTGGGGCCGGAGGTGTCCTTGAGGGGATCGCCCACGGTGTCGCCGGTGACCGTCGCGGTGTGCATCTCGTGGAACGCGTCGCCGTAGCCTTCCTTGCCGCCGTCCTTGACCTGCTTCTTGGAGTTGTCAAAGGCGCCGCCGGCGTTGGACTGGAAGATGGCCAGGCAGACTCCGGAGATGGTGACACCAATGAGCAGTCCGCCCAGCATGTTCGGGCCGTAGGTCGGGATGAGGCCGATGCCAACAGGCACCAGGACCGCGATGAGCCCGGGCACCATCATCTTCTTGATGGCCGCGTCGGTGGAGATCTTCACGCAGTGCGCGTACTCGGCCTTGCCGTCGGCGGCGTCGATGATCTTCTGCTCCTCGTCGTTGGGCTCGCGCTCCTCTTCCTCGGCCTTCTGGGCCGCCAGCAGGGCGGGCTTGAGCTCGGGGATCTCCTTGAACTGACGACGCACCTCTTTGATCATGTCCTCGGCGGCCTTGGACACGGCCACCATGGCCATGGCACTGAAGCGGAAGGGCAGCATACAGCCGATGAGCAGCCCCACCAGTACGTAGGGGTCGGCGGCGTTGATCTCCACCCTGCCGTGCATCTTGGTGAGGTAGGCGGCCGTCATGGCCAGGGCGGTCAGGGCCGCCGAGCCGATGGCGAAGCCCTTGCCGATGGCGGCCGTGGTGTTGCCCACGGCGTCGAGCTTGTCGGTGCGAGCGCGAACGTCGCGGCCGAGCTGGGCCATCTCGGCCACGCCGCCGGCGTTATCGGCGATGGGGCCGTAAGCATCCACGGCGAGCTGGATGCCCGTGGTGGAGAGCATGCCCACTGCCGCCAGGGCGACGCCGTAGAGGCCGGCGAACTGGAAGGCTACGATAATGGCGCCGCAGATGAGCAGCACGGGGATGGTGGTGGAGTTCATGCCCACCGCCAGGCCCTGAATGATCGTGGTGGCCGGGCCCGTACGGGAGGACTCCACGATGTTGTTCACGGGAGTCTTCTCGGTGGCCGTGTAGTACTCGGTGACCATACCGATGAGGATGCCGGCCACGAGGCCGCCGGCTACGGCGAGGACTAGGCCCCACCACTGGTAGGTGGCGGCCTTACCGGTGACCACGCTCGTCACCTTGATGCCCTCGTGGGGGATCATGTAGTAGATGGCGGCGACGGTGCCGATAATCATCAGGCCGCCGGCGGAGAAGGTGCCGATGTTCAGGGCCATTTGAGGGTTCCCGCCCTCCTTGGTCTTGACCATAAAGGTGCCCAGGATGGAGCAGATCACGCCGATGAAGCCGATGACCATGGGCAGGTACACGATGTTCATGCCGCTGCCCTCGGTGGCCTTTTCCATGCCGCCGTACCACGCGGTGGCCAGGATCATGGAGCCTACGATGGAGCCCACATAGGACTCGAAGAGGTCGGCGCCCATGCCGGCCACGTCGCCCACGTTGTCGCCCACGTTGTCGGCGATGGTGGCGGG
>JAOZUO010000338.1 GCA_029938605.1 Deltaproteobacteria bacterium
GTTTATGTTGTTGTTCCTGCGACGCTACCCACGAGCTGCGTTCACTGTGGTCTCTGAGCTCCAAACCAATGGAAGTCGGTTAGAGACCTCTGATTTTGTTTTCTGCAGCGTAAGTGGAATTCTCACGCGGAAACGGACGGAACTTTTTTTGGGGGGGGTGCTTTTTTTAAGAAGACAGGGCGGCGGGAAATGGGCTTATGGGCGAGCGACACGCGCTCGCGAGGTTCAGTTGTTTCAGCTTCCGGTGCGGCAGGTGGCGGCCAACTCCCGGGAGAAGTAGCTGCGATCCGAGTCGTGGTGGCAACGTTTGTATTTCTCCCCGGACCCGCACCAGCACGGCTGGTTGCGCTTCATGGTGCGGGCTCGATCGGGGGGCGGCTCGGGAATACCGAACATCTTGCGAAACAGTCCCATGGGCAATTCACTCCTGAGGGTCGACCTGATGGCAGGTGGACGACTTTGACACGAATGGGCTAATCCAGAATCCTCGCTCAGGAGGGGTGATTCGCCATCAACGCTTCAATCTGCTGTACGTGTCCGCCGAACTTCTCGATGTCCTGGTCCAGGCGATCGAACTCAGCCACCTTGATGTGCATGGAGGTCTGCTTCCCCAGGAAGGACCGCTCGTCCTTGGCGTCCTGCTCAAAAGCCCGGGCCCGGTCCAGCGCAGTTTTCAGCTCGTCACGATTCATGGTCTCGAAGTTCGGCATGATAGGTCTCCTCGGATTGGGTTACCGTTCGAATTAGGTTTCCGTATGCGTTTCCGGTTTGACCATTCACGAACCGTGCCGCTACAGCAGCCACTGGTTTCCCCTTTAATTACAATCAAATGATTATTGAAAACCGACCAGGAATGTTGCAAAAACGCAATCACGCAACATCCGCAACATCAAATCGCCACTGGCTTTCGCACCGCCCTGGTCGACGCGAAAGTGGCTGCCAAAATCAACTGCGTAAATCCCACGAAGAACAGACCGATCGCCGCCAGGCCCGTGGTCACCTCACCCCATTGGGATACGGTCTTGGTTAGCAGGTGCCCTATCACCGAGTGGTAGCCCAAAACGCCCATCACAACCACAGCACCGAGCAAGGTTACTATCCCTGCGGCGAGATGCAGGGTTCGACGCCTGAGAACCAGCGCCAGGATTTGCAGAATAAACAATGCACCGAAGATCATCGGATTGAGGATGTCCGGGAATAGCTCTTTGCCGAGCCACGCGGTCCCGCCACAGGTGCTCGTGGTTCGATACGCCGATGAACGGCAGTCCGGCGCAAAACAGATCACGATCTGCGTGGATTTCACCTTGTGCTGGGGTCCGAAAAAGCCGGCTGTGGCCAAACCTAGCAGACCCAGGACGGCCCAGGGCGCCAAGCGGGCCAAACCAAGCGCTGTCTCCGGGTGCAGACGATACAGAAGGGACGCTACCGTGGCTCGGGGACTTTCGCGGGGCTCCCATTGCCAAAACTCATAGCATGAGCCCCGCGTTGCGGGGAAGAATTGCGGGGAAGAACTTCGTCTGGGAGCTCGTACACAGGCTGTTGGGTGGGAACCCTGCTACTCGAACCAATTTTGCCGAGACCGCGATCCGTGATTATCATCTGACACACCATGAGCCTTGAGTCCCCCATGAGCCTTGCCTACCCCATACGCCACGCCGCCCTGGTTCCGGTGGTGAATCTGAGTCTGGTCGCAGTAAGTCTGGTCGCAGTAAGTCTGGTCGCAGCGGCCTCCCTGTCCCTGGGCGGTTGCCGTGAACCTCGACCCGGGCCGGCCGGCGGCACTGAGCCGGGGGGGGACCCTCGTGGCGCTGAAGGATCGGCCCAGGTCCGTACCCAGCCTCGGGACGCCCTGGTGATCGAGTGGCAGCCGATCGTCGAGGGCGTCGCCTTGGCCATGGCAGCCGGATCCCGCCTGACCGCTGTGGTGGGCGCCGCGCTGGTGCGTGATCTGGCGGGGTTATGCCGGCTCGACGGGTGGAACCAGACGCGGACCATTGGGTACCGGGAGCGTGCCTGGGAGCTGAAGCGTCGGACCGGTCCCACGCGCACCCGGCGCCTGGTCCTGACCTTCGACGACGGCCCCATGAAGAAAAAGACCCCGAAGATCTTGGATCTGCTCGCTAAATACCAGGTCAAGGCAACTTTCTTCGTGGTGGGAAGGGTGATCCACGCGGGCACCTATCGGCTCGTGCGACGGATCCTCAAAGAGGGGCATATCCTGGGCAATCACAGCTATCACCACCTGGTGGATATGCACAAACGCGACCAAGCCGCCGCCCTCATCGAGGCGGAGCTCGAGCTGTGCCAAGCCATGGTGGATCTGGCGCTCCTGGCTACGTCCTGGCGTGACTTTCGTGCCCTCCGGATCCGCATGTTGGGGAGCAAGAAGTTCGGCTTCGCCAGGACGCTGCCCGGAGCCTGGCCGGCCATCCGCGCCCGGTGGCGCGCCATCCTGCGAGAGCGGCGTCCAGACGGCCTGAGCCCCCATCGCATGGTCTTCGTTCGTCCGCCCGGCGGCGCGCCCTTCTCCACCCGATGGCGACGCCACCACCGCCAGCAGTACGCGCAAATCCTCCGTAAGCTGGGCCTCATCAACGTCATGTGGGACAGCGACAGCGGCGACTCAGATCGCATGCTTACCGTTGCCGAGCGGCGAGACCCGGGGCGCCTGACGGAGGCCATCTGCGAAGGCACCAAGCGCGGCGGCGTGTTCCTCATGCACGACCGCATCGGCTTGGGTGGGTTCGGCCAGGCCTTGCACCGGATCGTGGCGCGCAAGCGCGTGGTGATCACCAACCTCCCCGCCGCCGCCAGCTCCTGGTACGGCTGTGAACCCCGGACACTCTCGCTGGTCCTGCGGACCCTCCACGCCCTAAATTACCGCGCACCGGAGCCTCCCGCCGCGAAAGACTCCGTCGCCAAGAGGCCCGTCGCGCGGAAACGGCTTCGCAGACGAAACCGCCTGCGACGCCGCCTGCGACTCCGCAAGCGACGCCGCCTGCGACACCGCATAAGACTCCGACCACAGCGAAAAGCAGGCAATCGCCAGCGCAAGCGTCGACCCTCAGACCAGGGGTTGACCCGCAGACAACGGTAACGCCCCAGGATATTCTCACCTAAGGACCCGCTCGGATAGTAGTTGTCCAGTGCAGGGCGTCGAGGCGCCCGGCTCGCGAGGCACGACGAGGCGC
>JAOZUO010000081.1 GCA_029938605.1 Deltaproteobacteria bacterium
AAGGCCTGTCCCCGGGACCTCATCGAGATGGTGCCCAAGGCGCGCAAGGTACATGTGCTCTGCTCCTCCCACGACCCGGGCAAAAACACCAAGACCGTCTGCCAGGTGGGCTGCATCGCCTGCAAGCTCTGCGCCCGGCGGGACAAGAGCTCCTTCGTCATCGAGAACAACAACGCCACGGTGCTCTACGACGGGTCCAGCCAGGACGTGCCCGTGGCCGCCATGGTCTGCACCCCCGGGGCCATCTGGGACGCCGGCGTATACGACCAGCTCCAGTGGCTCACAGACCCCGAAAAGCGGGTACATCTCAAGCAGCAGCAGGCCGAGTTCAAGGCCCAGGAGCGGGCCGAACGCGCCGCCAAGAAGAAGGCGGCCGCGGCCGCCAAAAAGGCCAAGGCCGACAAACCCGCAGAACCCAAGCCCGAGAAAACCGACAAGGCTCCGGACAAAGAGCCCGAGAAAGGGGCGGAGTAACTATGTCCGTCAGCTTCCGGGGCGGCATCCACCCCCGATATGCCAAGGAGCTCTCCAACGACGCGGCCATCGAGCGGCTCCCTCCGCCCGACGAGGCCATCGTGCACCTGTCTCAGCACATAGGTGCCCCGGCGGTTGCCGTGGTGAAGAAGAAGCAAGAGGTCAAAAAGGGCGAGGTGCTGGGCGAGGCCGCCGGCTTCGTCTCGGTGCCCGTGCATGCCCCCATCTCCGGCAAGGTCACGAACATCGGGCTTTACCCGCACCCCTTCGGCTCCCTGCAGGAGGCCGTGGTCATCGAGTCCGATGGCAAGGACGAGTGGACCGACCTCCCCAAGGAGGTCAAGCCCGACAGCCTCGACCGCGAGGAGATCAAGGACCGCATCCGAGACGCGGGCATCGTGGGCCTGGGCGGAGCGGCCTTCCCCACCCACGTGAAGCTCTCTCCACCGCCGGCCAAGAACATCGACACCGTGCTGCTCAACGCGGCCGAGTGCGAGCCCTACCTGACAGCGGACGACCGCCTCATGCAGGAGGAGCCCGACCGCGTGGTCTCCGGATTTATTGCCCTCAAGAAAGTGCTCGGCGCCAAAGACGCCGTCATCGCCATCGAGGAGAACAAGCCCGAGGCCATCGCCGCCATGGAGAAGGCCGTCGCCAAGGCCAAGGGCAAGGCGGTGCGGGTGGTGCATATGCACGTGAAGTACCCCCAGGGCGGTGAGAAGCAGCTCATCGACGCGGTGCTCGGCCGCGAGGTGCCCACGGGCGGTCTGCCCATGGACTGCGGCGTGGTGGTCCAGAACGTGGCCACCTGCGCCGCGGTGGACGACGCCGTGCGCTTCGCCAAGCCCCTCATCTCCCGGGTGACCACGGTCACCGGAGAGGGAGTGAACGGGCCCGTGAATGTGGTGGGGCGCGTGGGTACGCCCGTGCAGACCTTCATCGACGCGGCCGGCGGCTTCCGGGGTACACCGGGGCGGGTCATCCTGGGCGGCCCCATGATGGGCGGCGCCATCCACAACACCGACATCCCGGTGATCAAATCCACCGGCGGCATTCTCGTACTGACCCCCGAGCAGGTGCCGTCCGGTGAGTTCGACTCCTGCATCCGGTGCGGCCGCTGCGTGCGCGCCTGCCCCATCCACCTGTGCCCCAACGACATGGGCAACTACTCCGAGGTGGAGATGTGGGAGGAGCTCGAGGGGTTGGATGTCAACGACTGCATCGAGTGCGGTTGCTGCAGCTACTCGTGCCCGGCGAACCGTCCCCTGGTGCAGTTCTTCCGGTACGCGAAGCTCTGGATCCGCCAACAGCAGGCACTGGCCAAGGCGGCCGAGTCCAAGGACGAAAGATAGGGAGCGCGGCCATCATGGCAGCTGACGAAAAAGAACCCCGTAAGGGCGCCGAGCCCACCGAGGGCGCCGACAAGAAAGCGCCCAAAGACGACGCAAAATCCGCCGATAAGACGGAAAGCGCCGCCGAGACGACCACCAAGGCAGCCACCGAGACGGCTACCAAGGCAGCCACCGAAACGGCCACCGAGGCAGCCACCGAAACGGCCGTCGAGGCCGCCGTCGAGGCCGCCGAACAGAGCCCGCCGCCCATGTTGTCGGTGGCCTCTTCGCCCCATGTGCGCTCGAACGAATCCACGGCCAAGATCATGTGGACCGTGTTCGCGTGCCTCCTCCCGGCGTCGGTCTGGTCGGTGTACATCTTCGGCATGCAGGCGGCCATTGTTCTGGCCACGTGTACGGGCAGCGCGGTGGTCTTCGAGGCCCTCGTTCAGTATTTCACCAAGGACCGCACCATGGTGCAGGACGGGTCGGCGGCCCTCACCGGCCTGCTGCTCGGCCTGACCATGCCCCCCGGCGTGTCGGTGACAATCTGCCTCATCGGCGCCTTCGTGGCGGTCGTGGTGGCCAAGGCGATCTTCGGCGGGCTGGGACACAACCCCTTCAACCCGGCGCTCACCGCTCGCGTGTTCCTGCTCATCGCCTTCCCGGGAGCCATGACCAAGTGGCCCATCACGCTGCAAGCCTTCGCCGAAAAACCGGTCTCGCTCTATGGCCAGGCCACCACCTGGTATTCGAGCTTCGCGACCAACAAGACGCTCTCGCTCCCTGTCACCAAGACTGACTCCGTCATGGAAGCCCTGGCGGGCAAAGTGGACGTCATCACCGGGGCCACCCCCCTGGCCGTGGCCAAGGAGCACTGGCAAAGGGGCACCGGCGAGGTGTTGCACTACACAGACTATTTCGTGGGCTCCATGCCCGGCTCCCTGGGCGAGGTGTCGGTACTCCTGCTCCTGCTGGGCGCGGCGGTCCTGCTCCTCAAGGGCTACATCACCTGGCACATCCCCGTGTCCTTCATCCTGGGCGTGGTCGTCATGGCCGGCATGACCCACCTGGCGAGCCCCACCCGCTACATGGATCCGATCTTCCATCTGGTCACCGGCGGAATCATCATCGGCGCCTTCTTCATGGCCACCGATTATGTCACGTCACCCACCTATCCCCTGGGCATGGTCATCTTCGGGTTCGGGTGCGGATTACTGACGATGGTCATCCGCCTCTGGGCCGGGTTCCCAGAGGGCGTCAGCTTCGCGATCCTGATCATGAACGCGGTCACGCCCATCATAGAGCGATACACACGCCCGAAGAAGTACGGCCTCAAGCCCTGGGCCGAGCCGGAGGCGAGCAAATGACGGACAAAGACGAAGCGCAAGATGTCGCCAACAAGGACGACACGCCGCCTCCCGCCACTGGGGACACCAAGAGCGCGCCGGAGCCCCAGCAGGACTCGGCCGCGAGGCTGGTACTCACCCTCACTATCGTAACGATGGTGGCAGGCGCCGCCCTCGCCGGAGCCCACGCCCTCACCAAAGGTCCCATCAAAGCGGCCAAGGCCAGAAAGAAGCTGGCGTCCATCAAAAAGGTCCTGCCCAAGTGCACCAACAATCCGGTGAAAGATGCCATCAAGGTCGCCGGCCCCCAGGGAAAGACCGAAGTCTATCGCTGCCGTAAGAAGCAACCGGACGGCTCGAATCCCGTGGTGGCCGTGGCCATCGAGCAGTCCTCCAAGGGCAACAAGCACAAGACCTACTCCGGCCTCATCCGGGTAGTGGTGGGCATCGACACCAAGTCGGGCAAGATCCGCGCCTTCAAGAATAAGAAAGGGAAGCAGGAGGTGGCGGTGGTCATCGTCAAGCACTCCGAGACCCCGGGGCTGGGCTCCAAGGCCACGGACTACGACTTCCGAAAAGTATTCGCCGGACAGGATCTCAAGCCCAAGGACAAGACCTCCAAGGGCAAGGTTTGGATGACCACAAAGGACAGTCCCCTCGGCTTCGTGGACGCCATCTCCGGCGCCACCATCACCTCGCGAGCGGTGACCGAGATCGTGAAGAAGACCCTGATCGTGTTCAACAAGAACAAGACCGCCATCCTCACGACGGTAAAGAGCGGGACGAAGAAGGCAGCCAAGACCGAGGCCGCCCCGATCCAGGAGATGCAACCATGAGCAACACCTCCAAGATCGTCTCCCGCGGCTTCTGGTCGGAGAACCCGGTGCTGGTGCTGCTGTTGGGGCTCTGTCCCACCCTGGCCGTCACCACGTCGGCCTACAACGGCCTCGGCATGGGCGTGGCCACCATGGCGGTGCTCCTGGGCTCGAACATCTGCATCTCCCTCATCCGGAACGTCATCCCCAAGAAGGTGCGCATCCCCTGCTTCATCGTGGTCATCGCCACCTTCGTGACCCTGGTGGACATGCTCCTGGAAGCCTTTGTCAACAACCTGCACGCGAGCCTGGGCCTGTTCATCCCACTCATCGTGGTCAACTGCATCATCCTGGGGCGCGCCGAGGCCTGGGCCTCCCGCAACACCCTGGGAAAGTCCATTCTCGACGCCGTCGGAATGGGGCTCGGCTTCACAATCACGCTCTTTCTCCTCGGGTCCGTACGGGAGATCCTGGGCAACGGCACCCTGACCTTGTTCCAGTTCCAGGAGACCCTCGTGCAGCTCCGGTTCATCGCCAAGTCCACCGATCCCATCCTGGTGATGATCCTTCCCCCAGGGGCATTTATCGCCCTGGGCTTCTTCATCGCGGGCATGAACGCAATCCAGGCCAAGCTAAAGAAAAAAGCCGGGTAGGTCGCAGAAATACAACTTTCCCTTGTCAGCGCCACTGTATTTCTGCACATTGAACAGATGGCTACCGACGACTCCATCCATGAAATCGGCCGCATCGTGCGAAAGGACGGTGAGGTGGCCGTGGTGGAGATCCCCAAGGCAGGCGCCTGTGAAGGCTGCTCAGCCAGCGGTGTATGCCACTCCCTGGGCGGGTCGGATCTGCGGGAGCTGCGGGCGGTGAACCGCATCAACGCGGAGATCGGCGACCAGGTAGAGGTGGTCGTTCAGGCCCGTACAGCGCTCCGGGCGGCCATGTGGGTCTACCTCATTCCGACGCTGCTCATGCTCGCCACGGCCATGGGATTCCACAAGCTGGCGACGGCCCACTGGTCTGACCAGACAGCCCAGATGGCCACGGCCCTGGTGACTCTGGGATCCCTCGTGCTGTTCATCCTAGGCACCTGGCTCTGGAAACGGGGCCGCCCCCTGGACCTGAAAAACTTTCCCGTGGTCACCCGTCGCCTTGCTCCCTGATCCTTACCAACTTTCGCCCCTTCTCCCATCATGCACGGCAACCGCTCCTATCGGCGGGACTTCGGCCTGGCCGTCAAGGGACGCTACGAACGATACGCCAGCAACTGGTGTGCCGAGACTCTTTACGTTCCTGCAAAAATGATTACATTATTCGCAGTTAGGAACCGTAGAGATGGCACAAGACCCGTACAAAATTCTCGGCGTATCCAGGGGCTCGTCCGAGGACGAGGTGAAGAAGGCGTATAAGGCCAAGGCGCGCCAGTACCACCCCGACCTGAACAAGGACGCCAACGCCGAGGACAAATTCAAAGAGGTCAACGGCGCCTTCGAGGTCCTCGGGAACCCGGAAAAGCGCAAGATGTACGACGAATTCGGGGAGGACGCGGAGCGCATGGGCTTCGACCCCGAGAAGGCGCGGCAGTATCGCGCCTACAGCTCCCATCTGGGCGGAGGCAGAGGGGGCGGCGGCGGCTTCGGCGGCGGCTTCGGCCAGGGCGGCGGCGGTCTCGGCGGGCTGGGCGACATCTTCGGTCAGTTCTTCGGCGGAAGAGGAGGAGGAGGAGCCAGGGCCCGACGTCCCCAGGCGGGCGCGAACGTCGCCACCAGCCTCACCATTGATCTACTCGAGTCTCTACGCGGTGCGGAGATCGAGCTCAACGCGAGCCTGCCCAGCCCCTGCACCACCTGCTCTGGGAGCGGCAAATCACCGCACGCCACCCGGGGCCCCTGCGGCCAGTGCGGAGGCAGCGGCACCCTGTCCATCGGTGGCGGACGCATCCAGACCGCATGTCCGGCCTGCGGCGGTTCGGGCCAGTCCGAAGCGCTGGCGTGCCACACCTGCGGCGGGCGGGGCGCCACCTACCAGCCCACGCAGCTCAAGGTGCGGATCCCCGCGGGCGTGGTGGACGGCGGCAAGATCCGGCTGGGCGGCAAGGGCGAGCCCGGCATCCACGGCGGCCCGCCCGGAGACCTGCTGATCACGGTCCACCTCCGACCTCATCCGTTCCTCCGTAGAGAGGACAACGACCTGTACCTCACGCTTCCCATCACCGTGGTCGAGGCCGTGGGAGGAGCCACCCTGGAGGTTCCCACCCTCAACGGCGCGATTAATATGAAAATCCCCCCTGGCTCCCAGTCGGGTCAGCGTCTCCGAGTCCGCGGCAAGGGCGCCCCCAGCCCCCGCGGCGGCGAACGGGGAAACCTGTACGTGGAGCTCGCCATTCAGGTCCCCGACCAGCTCGACGAAGCCACCCAGAAAGCCACGGTGGAAGCCGCCAAGCAGCTCGCGCCCTTCTACACCACCGACGTCCGCGAAAAGCTAAGCCTGTAGGGAGGGAGAGGGGGCGCCGGGGCAGATGAGCCAGAGCTGATGGGCGGCTCGGGTGGCGGCGATGTGGAGCAGGTGACGGGACTCGGCGTTGTCGCTGTAGGACTCGGCGTTGACGTCGAGCAGGAGCACGTAGTCGAACTCCAGGCCCTTGACCTGGCGCACGTCCGTCACCTCGATGCCCGCGGCGAAGCTGAAGTTCTGCTCGGTGACCCGCCGCACGCCGGTGACCTCGGCACCTCGCAGGGCCTGGTAGTACATCTCCGCCTGGGCCGGGTACCGCGCAATGAGCGCCACGGACGCCAGGGGTTCCTGATTGGTCAGATCCCGCAGGGCGTCGGCCAAAAACACCACGGCCTCCCCCGGATCTCCAAAGGAGAAGGCCTCCACGGGCACCCCCGGACGCAACGCCCGCGGCGCGTCATCCGACCACTCGGGGCCAAGCACCGCCCGGGCGAAGCGCTGGATCTCCGCCGTGGAGCGATAGCCCACGCGCAGGGGACTCACCTCCACGCCATCGATGGACAACGCCGCCATGAGCCCCGGCCAGTCATCGTACCCCGTATCGAACACCATGCGCTGGGCCGGATCTCCCGCCAGGGTCACCGATCCGCCCGAGGCCGAGCAAGCCAGCAACACCGCCAGCTCCACCACGCTCAGGTCCTGCACCTCATCCACCATCAGGTGGTTGTACGCCAGGGGCCTGCCGCTGCCCGCCACGAGATCCCCAACGAGACGCTGATGCAGCCGGAGCAAGAGCGCATCGTCTTGGGGGCTCAGCGTGGGTCCGAAGTCCGAGTCGACGTTTCGTGCCTCGCGACGCCGCGCACCGGGCTCTTGGTACTGCAGGGCCTCCAGGGCGTCCATGACCGCCGTGGTCTGGTCCGTACACGCCCGCACAACCTCCTCCACATCGCCCGACCGTAGTCCCAACCCCGAAAGCCGCTCCCGATCCGTGAGCAACTCGGCCCAGAGCTCGACAACCTTCAGGGGGGTGGGCATCATCCGCCGCAGCACCGCCTCCACCATGACCCGGGCCTCGCGGGGCAAACGCGGGCTCCCGTCAGGCAACGACTGGCGGGTCCACTCCAAGAGCCCCTGGAGTTGCTCGGCCACCGGCCCGGATCGCAGCCGGTGCGAGGCCTCGTCAACCAGGTTCATCTCCGGTCGCCCTGCCAACGCCGAAGCCAACTCTCGCCGCACCAGATCCAGTTGCTCGCCGGCGATTTCGTCCACCAGGGCCACCATCCCCGGATGCTTCTTCACCCGGAGCACCACATCCAGCGACTCCTCCCCGGAAGGGATCGGGAGCTTCTTGAACGCGCGCTTGCGCTGGGTCCGGAGCCAGTCCGCCTGGGTGCGCACGGGCACGTCGAGCAGCCCCAGATCCGGCAGCACCCGCCCGATATACGACGCCAACGCCCGACCGGGCACCACCACCAGCATTCGATCCGCCCGGTACTTCTTGGGACGCTGGAACGCCAGGAAGGCGATGCGGTGCAGTCCGATGGTGGTCTTGCCGCTCCCGGCCCCACCGGTGACGATGAGGATCCCCGCTTTCTCCCGGGTGATGAGCTCGAACTGCCGCCGGTCAATGAGCGCGGAGATCTCGGGCAGGAGCTTGTCCGGCCGCAGTCCGGGCCGAAAACGCTTGGACCGACGCCGGCGACGCTGCTTCCGGGTCACGAACACCGGCCCCTTGGGTCGCAAGGCCAGGCCCTCCCCGCCCTGAAGCCTCGCCGCCGCCTCCTCGAGCTGCCTGAAGGAGCCGTCCGCCTCCCTCACGAACACGCCCTGGGGCGAGCTCACCCGCCGCAGGTCGCCCTCAATGACGCTCAGGGTACGTCGCGCCGTGACCAGCCCCTCCCGGCGCCGCCCGGCTATGTGCTCGTCGTAGTCGTCCCCCTCGTCATATCGGTAGTACAGCGAGCTGATGGGCGCGTTCCTCCAGTCCACGATGATCACGCCGGCCGAGGCGTTGATGTAGCTGCGCTTGCCAATGAAGATGTCCCGGTCCCGCTTGTCCTCGAACAGACGCAGGTGCCCAAAATAGGGCGACGCGGGATCCACCGGCACGCCCCCGCCGCCTCCTTTCCCCCGGGCCGCCCGGATGGCGGCCACGCGCATCATCTGCTCGGCGAGGGGCGCCACGTCCTCGGCCTTGGCCTCGATGACCTCGTCGCGCAGCTCGATGAGCTCATCGTCGAAGTGGAGCTGCCGACGGGGAGCGGCGGCCGGGGCCAACGCGCCCAAATGGCCGCGCACACGGTCGAGCTGAGCCAGCTCATCGCTAACCACCGGGTGGACGCCGTTGGGCGGTCTGTCCATGGAGGAACTAGGCACAAACAGGCTCGTCGTCGTTGGACTATCGGGACTTGGCGCGACCTGGCGCGACCTGGCGCGACCTGGGCGGACCATCAAACATCCGCAAAACAATAGACAAACATACAGTAACCGGAGGGGGAGTCAACGATGGACTGGGAACCGACGGCGAGGAAGGAGGAAGGCGCGAAGCGAGGGCTAGTTGCAGATTCCCAGCGCGCATATTCCGGCACACGCGGAGCCACAAGACCCGCAGTTGGCCACTGCCAAGCCCGTGAACACGATACATCCGCTGGCACCACAGCACCCGCCCGGCAACAGCGGCGGATACCCGGCATCGCACACCTCCCCATTGCAGTTGCACACCCCGCCGTTGCAGGTGTCGGGCGCAGAACAGCTCGTGGTGCACGACCCGCAGTACTGATCCGAGTCCAGCGACACGCACGCCCCGTTACAACAGCCCTGACCGCCCGTGCAGGCCGCTCCGCCGCCACAGCCACATGAGCCATCCACGCAGGTCTCGCCGATGGTGCAGGCGATGCCGCAGCCGCCGCAGTTGGTCACGTCCGTGGCGACATACTTGCACCCCGTGGTGCAGCACTCCGCGCCGGAGGCGAGGTCACAGGCGTTGGCGGTTCCGCACTTGCAGAAACCGGCGACGCAGGCGTTGGACTCCTCGGTGTCGCACACGGTGCCGCAGGAGCCGCAGTTCAACATGTCCGTGGTGGTGGTGGTGCAGGTGCCGCCGCAGCACGTCTGGTCCGTGGTGCACATGTTCCCGCACAGGTCCACGCACGCGCCGTTGATGCAGTTGCCGTCACAGAAGGAGGCGCAGGAGCCGCAGTTGTTCGGGTCGTTCTGCAGGTCCACGCAACCACCGTAGCAGCAGGTCCGCAGGGAATCGGCGCAGGTAAGCCCCGACTCGCACACCGGAACGCAGGACTGGTGATCCGGTTGCCCCACGCAGACGTTGTCGCCCACACAGGTGGCCAAGCAGTCCGATCCGGAGTTGGTGTTGGTGTTCGTGCCGCTGTCATCGGGCAGCGTGTGGTTGTCGTTGTTGTTGTTCGCCTCGTAATTATTGGACGCACATCCCACCGGGAAGGCAACCAACAAGGTAACTACGGCAATAGCAATGCTTCTGGAAATCTTCATAAAGGGCACTCCTTAGGTCCCATTGATCGTAGACCAGGGGCAAGACCTAAGTCAACTTAGTTCGAATCCGATTGCCTCCGGAATCCGCCATCGGTACCATTGGCGGCGCGTTACTCTCAGGAGGCCTCTATATGTGTGACCGAAGACTCTGGATCGCTGGCCTGGTGCTGGTCATGGCAGGATTTCTGACCTGCACCGGAAGTGGAAAAGACAAGCAGGGGCCAAAACATGGCCATGGCCACCCGCATCCCAAGGCCCATCCCCTGGCCCGCACAGGTGAAACAACCATGCCGGTGGTAAAAGACATCAAACAGCGGATCGCGCGGTTCGCTCCCACAAAGATCGACTTCGATAACTCCCTGGTGACCCCGGAGCTCAAGCCGGTGCTCAAAAAACTCATCGCGGCCTCGAAGATCATGGATGAGCTGTTCCTGATCCAGGCCAACCCCTCCAACCCGGAGCTCCGAGCGAAGCTCGCCGCGGATCCGGCCCTGGCCGACGCGCTCACCTACTTCGACATCATGGCTGGTCCCTGGGACCGCCGGGAGCACCACGCGCCCTTTGTGACCACCCAGAAGCGCTTCAAGGGCGCGGGCTTCTACCCGCCCGACATGACCAAGAAGGAGTTCAACGATCACCTCAAGAAAACCCCCCAGGATCGGGCGGCCTTCACGGGGTTCTTCACGATCATCGGACGTAAGGCGGACAGGTCGCTCCAGGCGATCCCCTACGCCACCTTTTACAAAACAAAGCTGGCGAAGGCCGCCAAGCTCCTACGCGAGGCCGCCGACCTGTCCAAGGACCCCCGGCTGCAGAAGTATCTACGCTCGAGGGCCGCGGCCTTTGGGAGCAACGACTACCGCCCGTCCGACATGGACTGGATGGATCTGGGTGACGGCGCCATCGAGATCGTCATCGGCCCCTATGAGGTGTATGAGGACTCCCTGTTCGGCTACAAGGCGGCCTTCACGTCGTTTCTGAACCTGCGGGACAAAACCTACAGCGAGCGGCTGCAGAAGATCGCGCCGCACATGAAGTTCCTCCAGGCGTCGCTGCCCATGAAGGCGGCGGACAAGAAGCACGGCCGGGGCGGCAAGGTGCCCATCGTGGTGGTGGAGGAGCTCTTCACCGCCGGCGACACCAAAGCGGGGGTGCAGACCCTCGCCTTCAACCTGCCCAACGACGAGGTGGTGCGCAAGAAGAAAGGCTTCAAGCTGGTGCTGCTCAAGAACGTCGCCGAGGCCAAGTTCAAGATGATCCTGCTGCCCATCGCCAACGTGATGATGATGAAGGACCAGATCGCCCACGTGACCTTCGACGGCTTCTTCACCGACACCCTCATGCACGAGTCCGCCCACGGCCTGGGGCCCGGCATGATCACGGTTCAGCGCGGCTCAAAGACCGTCAAGACGAACGTGAACAAGGCCCTCAAGGAGCTGTACTCCACCATCGAAGAGGCCAAGGCCGACATCGTCGGACTGTTCTGCAGCCACCTGCTCATCGACAAGGGAGTGCTGCCCGCGAGGCTCGAAAAACAGGTGTACGCCTCTTACCTGGCCGGGTTCTTCCGGTCCGTGCGCTTCGGCGCCTCCGAGGCCCATGGCCGCGCCAACATGATCTCCTTTAACTACCTGCTGGCAAAGGGCGGCATCGTCTTTCTGAAGGACACGGGCAAGTATCGGGTGGACTTCGCCAAGGTGCGCGGCGCGGTAAAGGCGCTGGCCACGGACCTGCTGGAGATCGAGGCCCGCGGCGACTACGAAAAAGCGAAGGCGTTCATCGACAAGTACGGTAAAATGTCTCCTCAGATGAAGGCGGCGCTGGCCCGGCTGACCGCCATCCCCGTGGACATCCGACCGGAGTACACCGTGCTGCAAAAGATGAAGAGCTGGTAGCCGTGAACCGCAAGCGCAATCCACTGCCCGGGATGGGGCTCGGTGTTGGGCTCGGGCTCGTTTTCGGACTCGTTTTCGGGCTCGGGGTGATGGTGCTGGGGTCGGCCTGCCCCAACCGCGCTGGGGGCGAAGACACGGTGAAGGTCAGACGTCGCCCCCCCCTGACCGGGGCGGTGATCCGCATCCGGATCCCGGCGGACCTGCCCCAGATCCCGTGCTTGCTGCGCAACCACACCTGGTGCGACCGCATGCTCGTACATACGGTCTACGAACCCCTGGTGCGATACAACGTGCGCGAGGGCAAGTTCAACGGTGTCCTCGCAACAGGGTGGAAGTACCTGGACGAGGGCCGCACCTTCCAGCTCGAGCTGCGCAAGAACGTGAAGTGGCACAACGGAAAGAAGGTCACCACCAAGGACGTCAAGCACACGCTCAACCAGCTACAGAACAACTCCCTGTACCAGGGGCACCCGGCCTCACGCCTGCTGCGCGAGCACGTGGAGCGTTACTCCTATCCTACGGACCACCTGTTCGAAATCCGGTTCAAGAAGCCCTTCGGCCCCATCCTAGAGCTGCTGGCGGCCGTCCCCATCATGCCTGCGCCCAAGACCCTGGGCAAGCCCGAGACCAACCGCGAACGCATCGTGGGCACCGGCCCCTACCGGTTCCTGCAGTGGTGGCCCACCGAGAAAATCGTCTTCTCTCGTTTCGCGGACTACTGGGGACCATCGGGTCGTTCCTATCGACTGGAGTTCCACGTGATCCCGTCCATGGCCCTGGCACGCAAGAAGCTGCTGGCTGCCAAATTGGACCTGATCTTCGACGTCAACGCGATCCAGTACAAGCGCGCCCTCAATGCCGACGGCGCCAAATACCGCCCTTTCTCAATCGAGCCGGCGGAGTTCGCCTACCTCGCCTTGAACACCCAACGCGGCCCCTTCGTCGATCCCCGGGTGCGCCGGGCCGTGGGCCTGCTCCTGAACCGCTCGAAGCTGCTGGGGGCCATGCCTGGACGCCGCCCACGCTTCCTGGAGCAGCCCGTGTGGATCCTCGGTCCCCAGGTCCGGGCCTCCAAAGGTACAGGAATGGCACGCGCGTCCGCCCAGGTCGGGCAACTGCTCAAGGCGGCCGGCTGGAAAAAAACCGGCAAACACTGGAATAAAGGCGGAAAGCCGCTGGCGTTCACAGTGGTGACGGCCACACGGTTCACGGCGTTCAACCGCGGGCTCAAGGCCGTCCGACGCGACTTCGACGACGCCGGAATCAAGCTCCGGGTGGCGAAATTGCTGTGGGGCGAGCTCGTGGTGTCCCTCAAGCAGAAGCGCTTCGACGCCATTGCGCTGTCCACGCCCTTGTACGGCCCCTGGAGCGACCTGATTGACCTCTTCCATAGCCGCTCCATCACAGGCGGCGGCAACCACGCCGGGTGGAAGAACGAAAAAATGGACAAGCTCCTGGAGAAGATGATGCGCCAGGTCGACCAGACGAAGCGCATGGCCATCGAGCGGAGGATCTTCCAGCTCCTCGCCAAAGAGGCGCCCATCATCCCCCTGTACGCCCCGCGAAACATCGGCCTCGCCCGCAAAAACCTGGCCAACGTCGTCCCCACTCCCCTGTGGATGGACCTGAGCCGCCTGGTCCTCAAGTAATTTCCCATCCCCGAGGGTGTTCCCCAAAGGTACCCCAATCCGCCGGTTCCTGGGGGTTCTCCAGAACAACATCCGGGGAACGTGACCTCGGTCCCAGGCTTGCCATTGTCCAGACCAAATGATAGTTTGCCCAGGCATTCTGTATGATTGAGCAAATAACAGGCCAGACGCGCCCAGAAGTAAGCCTGGGGTAACCACAAGGAGAGCTGGACCATGCGAACGCTGAACAGGACTTGGCTGGGAGCCTTGGTCGTAGGAGCTGGAATCCTTCTTTCCACGAGCGCGGTGAGCGCCCAGCAGCCCGGCGCCCAGCCCGGCGCCCAGCCCGGCGCCCAGCCCGGTGCCCAGCCCGACGCCCGCCCCGGCGCCCACCCCGACGCCCGCCCCGGCGCCCAGCCCGGCGCCCAACCCGGTGCCCAGCCTGACGCCCAGCCCGGCGCACGCCCAACCACGGATCCAGGCGACCAGCCCCCCACCCGACCGGTGGAGCCCAAGAAGCCCGAGCGTCCGGTGGAGCCCAAGAAGCCCTCCCGTCCTGTGGGCATGCACGACCACGGCGGCCTCCAGGTGGCCCCAGGATCCAAGGCCCCTCCGGGGATCATCCCGTACGTTCAGGCCTCCTACGGCTCGGTGAAGGTGCTCACCATGATCACCGCGGGGCTGTACGTCCCCATCCGGTCCTTCAGCTCCAAATGGCAGACCTACAACGGGAGATTCGATCCCGCCGCCACCACCAACTCGGAGCAGAACATCGCCTTCCAGTTCCAGCACGCCGAGATCGCCCTGCACGGTCACTTCATCACCAAGAACCTGACCTACACCTTCTTGGCGGACCTCACCGAGGCGCACTTCATCCCAGACGTGGAGCTGACCTATCACCTGCCTTGGGTCCGCGGTCTGTCCATCACCTTCGGGCGCTTCCGGCCCATGTTCTCACTCATGATGCCGCGCATGATCACCCGGCTGGGAACCACCCAGTATCCCATGTTCCTCACCGAGGGCGGATACGCCCCCTGGAGGGACCTCGGCCTGCAGATCAAGTACGCCTTGTCCCTCGGTAAGATCGGCGTTCTCAACGCCTACCTCGGCGTGTTCAACGGCGAGCCCAATCAGTGGACCGACACCAACGACATGAAGGACTTCCTCGCCCGCGTAGACTTCCAGGGCAAGGGCATGCTCAAGGGCATCTCCGCGGGCGCATGGGGTTGGTTGGGCTTCCCGTCCTGCCAGGCCGGCACCACCTGCGTCCCCGAAGAGCAGCTCGACAAGAAGTTCGACACCGACATGCGCTTCGGCCTCTTCGCGGAGTTCCAGCGCACCTTCGGCAAGTTCACCCCGCACGTCATGGTCGAGGGCTACTTCCGCAAGTTCACCCCCCGGGCCGGCTCGGGAGCCGAGTATCTGGACACCACGGGCGGAGGCTTCTGGGCCCACGTCGGCCTCCGCATCGGCAAGTACATTGAGCCCATGGCCCGGATCGAGTGGCTGTCCACCTCCCACAAGGGACGCCATGCATTAAACCCGGATCCGAACCCTGAGTGGGCCGACGCCGCCACGCGCCTCACCGCTGGGCTCAACGTGTACCTCCACAAGATCCACTCGCATCTGAAGTTCAACTACATCCTCCACTACATGTCCATGGGCTACTCCGGAATGCCCCAGTGGACCGAGATCGACCGGTCGGATGAAGTCGTGGGCCCCATGCAGAACCAGGCCGTGCACATGGTCATGATCCAGGCGGCTACGGAGTTCTAACGAGCGCCACCCAAACGATTCGGCACTTATCAAATTCTTGACGGAGGGAATGTCGCCGGATATCCTCTCTTCAGGTCGGCCAAGCGCCTACATTTACGGAGATCCGCGGCCCACAGGAATGCCATGATCCGCTTCGCGTTGAGGTTCATCTCTGGAAAGTACCAGGGCGGCGAGTTCCCGCTACACGACAACCGCGAGATCGTCATTGGTCGTTCGAGCGAGCTCGACATGGTGCTCGTGGAGGACATGGTCTCCCGTAAACACTCGAGGATATCCACGGGTGAAGGTGATCTGTCCATCCAGGACCTCGGTAGCACCAACGGCACCTTTGTCAACGGTGAGCGGATCAAGCAGAGCGGGCTCAAGGAGGGCGACCGAATCCTTATCGGCACCTCCATCATCAAGCTTGTCGCTGTGGACGACGCCATGCAGGCGAAGTTTGCCCAGCGCTCGAAGTCCTCGACCTTCCGGCAGCAGTCCCGGCACCCGACCTCCTCGGGCCGGCCCATGTCCGGCACCATCGAAGAGATTCCCCTGCCCGACCTGCTCCAGCTCCTGTCGTCGAGCCGCAAGTCCGGCGTGCTCGCCATCCGCAGCAAGGGCGGGTTCGGCAAGATCTACCTGCGCGGCGGACAGATCTACTTCTGCTCCATCGACGACGACTTCGACCTCAAGCCCCTCAAGGCCATGTATCGGGTGCTCACCTGGTCCACCGGCGCCTTCGAGTTGCAGCCCCCCGACGACAAGTCCTTCCTCGAGGAGATCGAGCGCCCCACCGAGGGCATCCTCATGGAAGGCATGCGACTGCTCGACGAGTTCAACCGCATCGAGCCCGATGCTCCCGGCTTCGACGAGATGTTCGGCCTCGCCAACCCCATCGGTCCCCCCATCAAGGACCTGGAGCCGGACGAGCTAGACGTCATACAGCTGATTCACAACTTCGGACAGGTCCAAACCATCCTGGACAAGTGCGAAAAGAGCGACGTCGCCACGCTCACCACAATCATCAAGCTAAAAAAGCTCCACTACATCACCCAACTAAGCTAACCCCTGTCCCAAGCTAGCCGGTGTCCCTCACTGTGGGGGCCGAGCGAACGGCTCCTTCACACTTCGAGAATCATCCCCTCAGCCGAAGCGGTTAGCCCAATCTCCTGCCCACCCTCTTCATCCAAGAAGGCGCGACAGCGCTCCCGAAGCACATCCACCTGATCGTCGCTGTAGTCCTGATCATAGTGAATCATGACCAACTCCCCAACCCCGGCACGACTCGCAACCCCAGCAGCCTCGGCAATGGAAGAGAAGCCCCGGTTCCTACGCTCGGCCTGGTCCTCGGGCGTGTACGTGCAGTCATGCACCAGCACGTCCGCGCCACGGAAAAAGCGGATGACCTCGTCGGGGAGCGATCCCTCGGGGTAGCCGGCGTCCGTCGCAACACACAGGGTACGCCCCGCCTCCTCGAATCGAAACGCCAGGGCGTTGGTGGATCCGTGGGGTACCGTGAGGCACCGAACCGTCAGCCCGTAGGCCTCACTGGAGATCGACTCGCGCAGGGCCTCGAACTCGAAGCTGGCGCCTAGATTCTTGAGGCTATGCACCGGCGAGAAATGCGGATTCATCTGCCCTTCGAAGATCGCCTCGAGCCGTCCCGGGGCCCTCTCACGCCCGAAGATCTTGAATCGGTTGCCGGGAATGTAGATGGGCGCGAAAAAAGGGAACCCCTGGATGTGATCCATGTGGGCATGGGACAGCATGATGGCCGCCTCGCCCTCGCCCTTGCCAAACGCCGTGGGCAGCAGCATGTTGCCGAGCTGCGCCAACCCCGTCCCCGCGTCGATGATCACCAACTCCCCGGCGGCCGTGCGCAGCTCGATGCACAGGGTATTGCCCCCGTACCGCGCCGTCTCAGGCCCGGGCGCTGGAATCGAACCGCGTACGCCCCAGAAGGTGATCTTCATCTTCACTCCACCTACACTTCCAACTCCGCCATCTCCGTGGCGGCGATGATTTCCAGATCCGGCGCCAGGCTCCGGGCCTCGGCCAAAATCTCGTCCACTTGCTCGTCCGTCCGATTCGGCGCGTGGTGGAACAGCACCAACCGCCCCACTCCCGCCCGCCGCGCGATGTCTATAGCGTGCACGGGCGCCGAGTGGCCCCAATGGGGGCGCTGTCGATACTCGGGTTCGGTGAACATCGTATCGAAGACGATGATGTCGCAGCCCCGACACAGGGCCACCAGATCCTCTTCCATCTGTTGCAGCTTCTCGGCCTGGTCGGGCGTCGGCCGGTCCCCTGGCTTCGGCGGCTCGGAAATGAAGTCGTGCTCCAGCAGGACATCGCTGAAGGGCGCCGTGTCGCTCACGTACATGACGGCTTTGTCGCCCTCCTGGATCCGATAGCCCAAGGCGATCCACGGGTGGTTCAACCGGGTACACTGCACCTGACACACGCCGATGTCGAAGGACTCTCCCTCAGTGAGCTCCCGGAAGGATACCTCCGCCTGAACGGCGTCCAGCGGAATAGGGAAATACGGGTCCGTCGTGGCGGACTTGAGCACCACGTCCAAATGGCAGTCCTCCCGCCCGCGGGCGTACACGGTGAGCCGGTTGGACTCGCGATAGGAGGGCGCGAAGAAGGGCAAGCCCTGGATGTGGTCCCAGTGGGTGTGGCTGATAAGCAGGTGAATATCCCCACCGCCACGGCCACAGACCCCTTGCATGAGCTCCTTGCCCAGCTTTCGGATGCCCGTGCCGGCGTCGATGATCAGGATCGTGTCGTCCGAAGGCAGGACCTGCACACAGGACGTGTTCCCGCCATATCGGATCGTCGTATTTCCGGGTACGGGGATCGATCCACGCACACCCCAGAACTTGATCCTCATGGGCGGTCCCCCCCCGATGAACGATCGCTTCCCAGACGCGGCGCCTCTCCCCCGTAGGAGCGCCGCTGGGCCATGAGCCGAACGGCTACGTCTCGATACACCGCGCCCCCCTCCCGCTGCGGAATCCGCGCGAAGGCAAGCAGGGCCTGGTCAAACTGCTCCCGACGGATGTGACATACTCCACGTAGGAAAGACTCTTCCACCCGCGCATCGCACCTGGGCCCAGTACGCGACAGGGTGTCGATGACCCGCAGAAGCCCCGGCACGGATCGGACCAGCAGGTCCTTGTGCACCACCCGGCGAACGCGCTCCCGGGCCACTGCCAAAGCGCGAGGATCACCGTCGTGTACGGCTCGGTAGATGTCTTTCGTCACCTGGTCCATAACGCCATCGGTCCCGGCTCGACGCCTGGGAGAAAGCACCGCAACTGCACACAAAATCGCTGCGCAGGTGATTCCCAACGCCACCAACCGCCAATCCTTCGGTGACCGTCTCATGTCCAATTTAAGGTCGCCCGGAGTCCCTGTTCCAAGGCCTCGAGCGTCCTCATTTTTATCACAGGAGAAACGAATACTCCATAGCCCCTCTGCATCGTTCGGCCTTGGGTCCCCGCAGCGGCCTCAATACCGGGCTTCAATACCGGGCTTCAATACCGGGCCGCCCCTATGGTCCGACGGATTCCTTCGCCATGGGTGTAAAACATCAGGGCCGATACGGACTGGGGCACAACGCAGGGATCGGTCTCCATGGGCACCCCTGTTTTCAACACCGGGTTCTCCTCGAACCGCGTAAACTGCAAGCCGTCGTAGGAACCCGCGAACCCGATGGTCCAGTCACCGTCCGCCCGCTGCCCCGCGTACCACAGGTCGAATACCGGGCGCCCGGCCTCGTTGCTGATGAAGATGGAGGAGCCACCCACCGCCCTGGCGTCGAAGAGCTCCGACAGCGGGTCTGGCAGCGGGTTGGCCTCGAGCACCGGAGTCCGCCCGGCCGCCATGGGGGAAGCGTCCAACCGCTCCACGCTCACCGCGCCGCCCCCCGACTCCCGGATCCTTGCCACAAAAAGGGCACCGGGCGGACCGGCGGTGTAGTACAACAGCACCGCACCCTCATGCCACACCGCCGTGGGGTGACCCAGCCACGCCCCCTCTTCGGACTCGATGGGGCTCAGGATCGGGTTGTCCGCATGGCGCGTGAAGGTGCGGCCATCTGGGGAATCCGCGTAGCCGAGCTCACCGGCCCCCGCCTCGTAAAACAGGCCGTAGGCCGCACCGTCCAGCCCCGGCATCAACACGGCCGGGTGGGCCAACCGCGTGGCCTCCCAGGCGGCGTCGGCCTCGAGCACCACCGCCACCTCCCGGGGCTCGTTCGCCAGGTCCACGCCCTCGGCCCGCAGGATGGTCGCCGCGCCGTCACCATCCTCGGCGGTGAAGTACACCGTGTAGCTGCCGTCCTCGGGCCCGAGGGCCGACGGACCATAGTAGGCACGCTCACCGTCCGGATCCTCCAAAACGATGGGCTCATCGATGGAAGTGTCCGGGTCGTCGGGCAGCTTCTCGTAGGGGCCCGCCAGGCGGGAGGGCAGATCGTAGCCACCGCCGCCCTCCTCGGCGCCGGCGCCACAGCCGAGCCCGGCCACCAGCGTCGCCACCAGCGTCGCCACCAGCGCCGCCACCATGAGCAGTACGAGACGACGGCTCATCGGAACCTCATCTTCAGGGTGACCCCCGCCGAGAGCACATAGCCATCGGCGGTGTAGTCCCCCACGGGATCCACGGGATCCACCTTACGGTGCAGCCGCCGCTGCTGGTGTAAATAGGCGAAGTGAAAGTCCAGATCCACGGGCCGATCCATCACGGGCAATAGATTCGACAACGAGAACCCCACGCCCGCCGAGAGATGGTGCTTGTGGTTGTCGACCAGGTTCATGGAGCGGCTCGTCTGCTCCGGCGCAGGGGACGGCTCGAAGACGTACCCACCCCGCACGGCGATGACGGCCCGGTTGGATTGGTAGGCGAGAAACTCCACCCCCAACCGTGGGCTCCAGGTGTCCCTAAATAGCGCGGCGGGCGGGTTTGGCTGGGAGCCGATGTCCACCAGGTCGTTGAACGTTCCCAGCTCGACCTCCATCTCCAGCCGGGAGCCCGGGTTGATGAACCGGGACCACTGCGCCCAGACCATGTCCATGGAGACCGTCCACCGCCCCGAGGGCATCACGGCCACACCGAAGACCACCTGGCGCGGCTGATACAGGTTGGTCGACAGGCTCGTCAGGTCAAAGAGACCATCGCGCAGGATGGTGCCGCCGCCGTCCTGCCCCACGACATCGCCGGTGATGCGGAAGCCTTGCTCCATCTCCAGCACGAACTCGTCGCGAAACACCAGACCCACGGAGAGCCACTTCAGGGGCTCCCACAGGATGCCCGCCTGGAGATACCGCAGGGCCTTGAGATCCACGTCCAGATCCAGCCGCATGTCTGATTCCGCCTCGGCGTCCGGGAAAGAGATCCGCCCGGAGATCTCCAGATCTCCCTGGGTGCGCGACATGAAGGTGACCCCGGCGCCCACAAAGAGCCCCGGGATGATCTGCACCGCGAGGTTGGTGGACAAATAGATGCGCTGGGTGCGGTTGTCGTAATAGACAAACCGCGGCTGGACCCGGGGCATGGCCCGCACGCGGCTGATGCGCTCGTCGGGCAGAAACATCACCACGCCGAAGGCGAAACGCATGGGCCCGATGGCCCCCGGCGCCACCAGCCCCGCCGTGAGCCCGCGCGTGTGGTCCACGCCCACGTCATAACCGTTGAGTCGCAGGGTGGGCACCGCGATCTGGTAGCCGATGTCCAGACACAGGTCCTTGCGCGCCACGATCCCCGCGGGGTTGTAATAGTTCGCCGACGAGTCGTTGGCCAGGGCCGTATACGCACCGCCCATGGCGATGGCCCTCGAAGAAATCCCGAAGGCGTCTACGGGGTTGGCCCGGGCATCACCGGTAAGGCCCACCAGGCCCACCAGGCCCACCAAACCCACCAAACCCACCAGGCCCACCAAACCCACCAGGTCCACCAAGCCCACCAGGTCCACCAAGCCCACCAGGCCCGGCGTGGAAATCAGATGGCTCTCCCGACGCCTCACCACTCCACCCCCACCTGGACTCCCATGGCCAACAGCCGTCCCCAGGTCTCGTACCGCGCCCGGGCGAACCGCACCAGCATGGGATCCGCCGCCGGATGGGCGATGATGTCTTGATCCTTGGTGTGGCTCCTGGGCGCGAGGTAGTGGTACTGAAAAAACAGGTCCACGGAGAACGGCACCACCGGCCCGCGATGATAGGAGGCGCCGAACCCGACGGAGAAGACGTGCCGGTGGTTGTCCAGCAGGTTCGAAAGACCCGTCTGCTCCTTGATGGGCGTGGGCTCGAACCAGTAGCCGCCCCGCGCCGCGAGTCGCCAACGCTTGATCTTGAACACCTGCTCCAGCCCCGCGCGAGCCACGAAGGTGTCGTGAAAGTCCGGCGCGGGCAACTGGGCGGCGGCGTCCGTGACGTTCTGGGTCGGCAGCGGGTAGCGGGACCAGTCCTTCCAGCAAAGCTGCGCCGCCACCACCATCCCCGCCAGGGGGCGGTAAGCCGCCTCCACGACCACCTGCTGGGGATCGAACTGCGCAATGCCGGAGATGGTCATCTTCGGGATGGACAGGGGCAAGGCGTCCCCGAGGTTGTTCTTGAGCACGATGTCGAATCGGGCGATGGACTCGCCACGGTAGGTAAAACCCACCGTGAGCTTCTTCACCCACTCGGGCGTCCACATGACACCGAAGATGGGCGCATAGTCCACGATGAGCTGCTGCTCCACGATGGAGCCGATGGATCCCGCCGCGTCAGCGGTGATCCAGACCGTACCCGTGAGCGCCGCCAGGGCCAGAACCCCCGCGCCGATGCGCAGCCCGGCGTACGGCTCCACGGCGCCCGCGATCATCACGCCCACCACCTGGGTGCGACTCTCTAGCAAGGAGAAGTGGGGCTGGCCCGGCAGCGGCACCCGGGCCCGGGTCACCACGCCCGTGGGCAGGTAAAACCCCATACCCACCCACATCTTCTTCCTCAGCCACCCCTTGAAATTGAACGGGATGCTCGCCCCGATAATCAGCCCGTAGGTATTGTCGGCCCGGGGCTCCCGGATACGCATGAGGTTCTGGGACATACCCAGGTCGTAGGTCCCGAACAGATACCCCACCGTCAGCCGTTTATTGAACCCGTTCGTCAGGCCCGCCGGGTTCGCGTAGGTGGACTCATAGCCACTGACATGCGCCGTCCCCGTGGCGCCCATTCCCGAAGTCCGCCCACCAAATCCCAACAGATCCGGAGCCGAAGCCCAAGCCCGCCCCGCCCCCGCCCCTGCCCCCAGCACCAGCACCAACCCCAGCACCAGCCCCAACCGCAACACCAACCCCAGCCCCAACGCGCTCACACGCACCACACCCGTAGCCCCCCCGACCACGCGCCGCCTTCTGAAACAGGTCCACCTCACGCGGCCCACAGTACCAGAAGTCACAAAACCAGGAACCCACTCATTAAAACGATGGGAAACGGTCGACTATCCTGGCTACGACGCGCATCTGATCGGCAGGAAGCGCGACATCGCTGATTCGAATCAAGAAGGACCTTGCTCAGAACTATTTACTGCTGCAGGAGGTGGCGCGGCACAGGGTGAGCAGGGCCTTGATCTTTTTGAGATCGGCCGGCTTGTACATGGTTTTGCCAAGCGACTGTCGGAGCTTGATTTTCAGGGGTTGAAGCTGCTTGAGGAAGGCGGCAGAGGGCTTGATCAGCTTCAGTCCGTGGCGTTGCATGGAGCGCATGGCCTTGGCGTTCATGGACGCCGAGATCCGGTTCAGAAAGCGCTGCATGATCTGCCCCTGGTACTGCACGATCTTCTGCTGGGCGGGGGTGAGCTTGGTGAAGGCATCGTCGCGGATCAGCACCGAGGCGACGGCCATGGAGATTCGGTAGTCGAGAGCGTACTTGACGCTGGTGTGCCACTGGAGGGCCTGGGTCGCGTGCGGCATGCCGTAGACGGTGTCGATGACGCGCGCTTGTAGAGACGCCAGCACGTCGGTAATGGGGAGCGTCTGTGTGTGCATGCCCAAGACCTTGAACATCATGGTGGCCATGGGGTCGCCTTTCCAGTGCCAAGCCTTGCAGCGATGGAGGTCGGACAACGAGCGGACCGGCTTTTTGGTGTAGAGGTAGATCCAGCCCGCGCTCGCCATGGCCAGCAGGCGGTAACCGCGACGCTTGAAGCGCTTCCTGAAGATCGGCTCCATGGACCTGATCACGAAACGGAATTCCTTGTAGGAGCGGTAGAGCCTGGGCAACTCCAGCACCCGAATGGAGCTGTCGATGGAGGACAGGGCCGCCGCGGCCGCCGCCAGCCCCTGAATCTGATTGGCCTTCAGCCGACCGACGGCGCGTTGCTCGGTGCCCGCCACGGCGCCGTAGTAGAACTTGAACACCACCTCACCCTGGGTCTTTTTCTTGACCCGGACGGCGAGGCGGGACATGGCGTTGGCCCAGGGGCCGCCCCGTGGCATAATTGTGGCAAACTTCAAAACGACGGGCGCAGTGCGGCGTTTGGCGGGGGCAGCGCGGCCGTCTGCCCAGCCGCCGAGCAGCAGCATCACTGTGCCGATCGTGATCAGCAGTCTCTTCAAAATATTGCCTCCGTGTGCCACAATTCGTAGATCAGGCTGGCGCACAGTGTAAAAGGGATCATGCCTACTTTAGGCCATGTGCTCAAGTATGGGGGAGGGTATTTGGGGGGTCAAGTGGGCGACTCCCTCTCCTGCGACTCCCTCTCCGGGGTTGATCGCGGGTTGATGTTCGTGAAGCGTGCTCACAATGCATTCGGCTTCCCAGAAGTTCTCCCAGCGGCTGAGGGAAACGTTGAGGCAGGTTGCGATGAGCCGGTTCACGTAGGCGACAAAGGGGATCTCGGAAGGGGATCTCGGAGCGGTAGGGGATCTACGATCTGGACTACTTGTCGAACTGCTTTCCGACGTTGATCCAGATCTGGTCGGTGACCTTCTTGGAGGCCTTGTGAACAATCTTGTTGCGTAGCCAACCCTGGGGTGCGGGCTCGATGGTCTCGTCGATGGCGGTCTCGACGATCTCGCTGCTCAAGGTGTACAGGGCTTTGTAGGCCTCATCCTTGCCGAGCCCCTTCAGCCTATCTGTAGACTTGTCCCCCACGGATTTCGCGGCAACGATCACAACTTTTTTGACCTTTCCACCAATGCTGAAGATATCAAACAGTCCCATTTTTCGTCCTCCCTTGTTGCATTTTCTAATCTACGAGAGTCACGTGTACCACAATCCCCCCTTCATGAAGCCCCCAATGAAGGGCGATCGTCCCCCCCCGAACCCCCCGCCCCCCCCGAACCCCCCGACGATCTGGTTGGTTTTCTCGCCTGGTTTCAGCAGGAATTGTCGCTGGGTACAGCGCCGCTGGATCAGGTACGTCGTTCCGGGGAGGATCTGTCGTCGGACCACAGAAACGGTTGCCTATGAATTCAACCCCGGAGGGGATCGCCCCCGCCCCAACTCTGCTATAGTTTCCGCCATGCGAATTGACGTAGGGGACTGCCCAGGAATATGTAGAGCAGCTCTCAGCGCTGTCCTTGCCGCTGGGTTGCTGTCTGGGTGCCCCTCCACCTCCCCCTCCTCCCAATCGGCCCCACCGGTTACCCCCCGGCGCGCACCCCGCGAAAAAATAGCCGGAGCTCCGAAGGCGAAGATAAAAGCGATCGCCACGTTCAAGGGACAGGGCCTGGCACTGCACCTGGATGGCAGCCGGTTGTACGCGGCGACGGGCCGCTGTCTGTACGTGCTCAACCGGAACCGGGCCTCCGCCGCCCCATCGAAGCTGCACTGCCGGCCCATACGCCAGCGCATCGTCGATATCGTGAGCAACAGCAGGTACGTGATATTCAGCTTCGGGCACCTCCCGGCGACAAACCAACTGCCGGGAGGCGTGGGGGCCATCAATAAAGCCAGCGCCGCGGTAACAATGATCTACCAAACCGGCAGGGGACCGGGTCCCCTTGCCCTCGATGAAAACCACCGAGACCGGGTGTTCGTGGGCCTTCATCACGGAGGAATCGCCTCCATCCGGGTGAGCGACACGCCGGGCGCAGCCACGATCGAGCACAACACGCTGGGTATCCCGATCCACAGCCATCTCACCCGGTTTCTCGGTGCGCACGTCTTCCTCTCCTCGGACGTCGTGCAGATCAAACGCCCCAAAGGGCACATCGTGGAGTCCCTTCACAACCAGAAGTGGGATGGTCTCCTTCAGGCAGATGGCAGCCTGTACGGCTGGCACCACAGATCGGGGAGAATTGGCTTCGAGCTCGTGCGCTGGAAGCCCTATTCAACCGGCCGGGGAAAGCCCTGGCGCGGGAGCCTGGAACGGGTGAACGTGTCCCCGACGCTGTCCTCCATCCCGCTGATGGACGCCGTGTGGGATGGATCTCGATTTTTCGCCATCGGCCTGGAAAACGACGGTACGGTAGTCTTCCAGATCGATCTCGCCACCGGTCGGACATCCCGGCTGGCTTCCCTCAAAGACCACCCCGTTGCCGTCGTAGCCGCGCCCTCCGCGCTCTACATCCTCACCACCCAGGCACGCCCCTCCGCCCAGTTTGGAGTGCCACGACGCACCGGCTCCGCACCGTTGGCGAGCCCCACCGCCACCCTGTGGAGAGTCCCCAAATCCGCCCCATCGCCGATCCCGTAGGATCGACGCAAGCCGCACACTCCAGCGTGAGATATTGATTGCATAGTGCTATACAAGTGCCACATCAAGTGGGTCCTTAGCTTGATGGATGGATGGACCGCAACGACCAGGGAGAGCACAGATGGAAACCCGTGAAGTTGAATACGTGATTCTCGGCGTTGGGACCGCGGGACTGGGTGCTTTTAGCCGAATTCGCAAACAGACTGATAGTGTATTGCTGATTCAGCATGGACCCTACGGCACCACCTGCGCCCGGGTCGGTTGCATGCCGAGTAAAATGCTCATCGCCGCCGGAGATCTGGCATATGCCATTGATGAGGGGGCATATTTTGGAATTGATGGACAGTACAAGGTAAACGGCAAGCGGGTATTTGAACGAATACAGCAGGAACGCGCCCAGATATTTGTTGGCAATGTGCTGAAATACGTCGACAGCATTCAGGACCAATTCAAGCTGGAAGGAAAAGCGACGTTTGTCGATCCGCATACGATTGATGTCGATGGCAAATGGCGGATCAAGGCGGAGCGAATCATCCTTGCTTGCGGTTCTACCCCCTATGTCTCGCCAGTGTTTGAGCACTTGCGACAGGAACTGGATACCAGTGACACCATCTTTGAGCTCGAAGAGCTGCCTGCATCGCTGGCGGTAGTTGGGCTCGGGGTAATCGCGCTGGAGTTGGGGCAGGCGTTTCACCGCCTTGGGGTGAAAACCACACTTTATGGTCGCAGCGGTCGGATTGGTTCATTTTCCCACCCAAAGATGCAGCAAGAGGTACTGCGAACCTTTCAGCAGGAGCTCGATATACTCCCGCAGGGAAATTTCACCAACGCGACCAGGGTTGAGGACGGCTATGAGCTGACCTATCGCACCGGGGATGGTGAGACCATTACCAGAACCTATGAAAGAGTGCTGCTCGCCAGTGGCAGAGCTTCCAATCTGCGTAGTATGAATCTCGAGCGCAGCGGGCTTACGCTCGATTCCAGAGGATTGCCGCAATACGACCCTGGGACCATGCAGTGTGGTGATGCGCCGGTGTTCATTGCCGGGGATGCAACCGAAGACCTGCCCATGTGGCATGAGGCCTATATTGAAGGTCGGATCGCCGGGGAGAGCGCGATCCATTTCCCAGCCAGAAAAGAGGGCCGAAGAGTGACCGCTCTCGGTATCTATTTTACCGATCCGCAAATGGCTTCTGTCGGCGCTACAGGCAACTCATTAGATGTCGAACAGACCATCATCGGGCGGGCACGGATGGCAAAAGGGCCCCGCCACGAAATTTATCACGATCATCGCGGGCTAATTCAGGTCTATGTCGACAAAAATAGCGGCTCTCTGCTGGGCGCGGAAATATTTGGTCGTGGTGCAGAACACATGGCTCAAACTCTGGTGTTGGCAATTGAGCACAAGATGACCGTCGGTGAAATCCTGCGGATGCCGGTCTATCACCCTTCTTTGGAGGAGGTGATGAAGGCCGCGCTGAACAAGGCGTTGTTTCAATTGAAATAGCTGCTATCGACAGCGAGCCGCCATCGACAGCGAGCGGGTCAATCACCGTACGCCGGCGGCTTTGCGGGCCTCGGGGGCGGTGAGGAGGATCAGGGCGGTGACGGGGTAGAGGAGTAGGGCGGCGACCAGGAGCCCGGAGGCGCCGGTGGAGTAGAGGATGACGGCCTCGCCCACGGAGACGAGGCCGTAGGCGACGGTGGCGTACCAGCCCCAGCGGGCGCTGCGGTACAGGCCGATGGCGCCCACTACCAGGAGTAAGACCTTGGCGCCGTTCATGGCGGCCACCGTCCAGACGGTGGCTACGCCCGCGGCGGAGCTCCCGGCGGAGGATGCGAAGGAGAGGCCCGCCGCCAAGACCCCGGTCCACAGCAGCGCGACGACCGCGAACAAGAGGTTTAGCACGGCGAGCACGACAAAACGCGTGGGACGGGCCGGCGATGGCGGCGATGCCGTCGATGGCGATGAAATCGGGGACCTGGTCGGGGTCTTGGTTGAGGTCGATGGCGGCGATGCCGGCGATGGCGGCGACATTACTTGAGCGCCTCGATTTTGCTTGCGTGGTAATCGCGGTCGTAGCGGAGCATGGTGGCGGCCTCTTCGGCCAGGGGGAGCTCGCCGTCTACCATGAGGGCGGCCATGGCGCGGCCCACGCCGGGGCCCATCATGAACCCCTGACCACACATGCCCACGGCGAGGAACAGTCCCTCGGGCTCCGGGGCGCGGTCCACGATGGCCACGCCATCGGGGGTCATGGGGTAGAGCCCACGCCATACCCGGCGGACAAGCATGTGCTTGAGGCGCGGCACCAGCTCGATGAGTCGCCGGGTCACGATGGGGAGGAACTCCGAGGTGGACTCACGATCCTTGCCCACCATAAGCTCCCGGGGAGTGTAGCAGAAGATGATCTGCCCCTCGTGGTTCTGCCCAAAGTAGAAGTTGGCGGTCTTACCCTCGGGACCCGGGCGCAGATCCACCACCAAGGGATCGAGGAACGGGGCCAACGGTGCGGTGATGCCGGCCTCGTGGCTGTCGGGTGTCACCGGGAGATCGAGCCCCGTGAGGGCGCCGACCTGCCGGGCGTTGGCGCCCGAAGCATTGAGCACCAGCGGCGCGTCGAACCTGGCGTCGGGGGTGTCCACGCCCTGGATCTTGCCGCCGGCCGTGCGGATGGCGGTGACCGGGCTGCGAAAACGAAACTCCACCCCGTTCGCCACGGCGGCGCGCCGGAACCCCTCCGCCGCCAGCAGCGGCGAGACCTGGCCGTCCTCGGGGGAGTAGGTGCCGCCGCGCAGCCCCTCTCGCCGGAGGCCGGGGATCAGCTCGGCCATGGCGTCGTCGTCGATCCAGTCGATGTTCAGCCCATGGGACTTCTGGGTGGAAACCAGGGACCGGAGGGTCTGCTCCATGGGCTCATCGTAGATGGGAAAGGCGTAGCCGCCGGGCTTCCAACCCACGTCGAAGCCGTGCTCCTCTTTCCAGCCACGAAAGATCTCGAGGCTGTCCTTGCACAGCAGGATCTTGGCCGGGTCCGAGTGGGTGGCCCGCACCCCGCCGATGGCGGCCTTGTGCTGCCCCTGCCCCGGGGCGGGAAGCTCGTCTAACACCAGCACCCGTACCCCTCGCTCGCCCAGGTACACCGCCGAAGGCATCCCCACGCTCCCGGCGCCGATAACGATGGCATCGTAGGTGTCGTTGCGGCTCAAGAGTCCACCTCGTCGTCTTCGGGCACGAGCCCAGCGAGCACCCCGGCGGGCACCTCGGCCACCAGGGGGCGCACCGTGCCCGGAGTGATCTCCTCGGGTGCGACACCCTCCTCTCGGAAGATGCGCATGACCAGCTCGGAGCAGGTGTTGCCCCCGCACCCGCCCATGGAGGGGCGGGCCACGGCCTTGAGCACGTTGAGGTCCCGGATACCGCTGCGGATGGCGTCCACGATCTCGGATTTCCGCACCCGCTCACAGCGACACACGATGGGATCGTCGTCCCCCGAAGCGGTAGTGTCGTCCGCAGTCGCCTCCCTGTCCGCGGTCCCATCCAGGTCTTCTCCGCCGGCCAAAGACACCTTGAACCCGGCCACCCGCAGCCGCTCCGCCCAGGGAACCTCCAACAGCAGGAGCCGCCGCCGATCCTGGTCGTCCCGCTCCCGCAGGGCGACTACGGTGCCCTCCCCTACCCCATCGCCCACCATGTCCACCGTGCGCACCACCTCGCCGGGCCGCCCGGTGACGGATTCATCGAACTCCCAGGGCAGCACGAGCAACGCTTTGCTCCGGGTTGGATCGTAGTCGGACACCACGAGGCTGATGGCCAGGCCCGGGCAAATGCTGACACAACGGCCGCAGCCCAGGCAGCGCCCCGAAAAGACGGGTTGGGAGGTGATGGTGCCGTCCGGGATTTGGATGGATCCCACGGGGCACACCTCGGTGCAGGGGTTGCAGGGGATGTCCTGCACGCACCGGATGAGGGGAAACACGTTCAGCCCCGGATCCACGGCCACGAAGGGCCTCTGTGTACCGGGCCGGCTGCGAAGAACCTCGGCCGTCGTTCCCCAGGCCGGCGGAATCGCGCCCACCAGCCCGAGGTGGGCGGCCATGCGCCGCCCGGCAATTCGGCCGGAAAAGATGGCCGCCGAAGCCTCGGCAATCTCCGCCGCGTCCCCCGCCACGAAGGTGGGGATGCCGTACTGCTCGGCCTTTCGGGCCAGCTCATTCACCGACGCGAGCCCCACGGCGATGAGCACGCTGTCCACCTCGAAGGTGCGCTCCGTGCCGGGTTTCGGCGCGAAGTTTTCGTCGATGGCGGCGATGGTGACCCGCTCCGCCCGCTCCTCGCCCTCCACGCGAAGGGCCGTGTGGGAGGTCCACACGGGCACACCAAGACGCTTGAGCTTGTCCAAGTGGACCTTGTAGCCACCCACCCGGGGCAAGGCCTCCACCAACCCCGCCACCGCGATGCCCGCCTGGAGGGCGTGGTAGCCGGCGATGAGCCCCACGTTGCCGCCGCCAATAATGAACAGCCGGTCCGAAGCACGGATGAGATCGCGGTTCACCAGGGTCTGGAAGGCGCCGGCGCCGTAGACGCCGGGTAGGTCGCAGCCCGGAAAGGAGAGGCTCTTTTCCCGCGCGCCCGCAGCCACCAGCAGCACCTGTGGCTGGACCAACACGTAGCGGTCGTGGTGAACGATGCCCACCAGACGATCCTCGTACACGCCCACCGCCGTGGCGCCGAGCCAGGTGCGAATATTGGGTAGGCGCGGCAGCTCCTCGGACAAAATGCCGGCGATGTCGATGCCACGGGTACCGGCGTGGCAAGCCCGCACGGACCCGAAGAAGCCGTGGGTCTGTAACCCCAGCTTCCCCCCCAGCTCGTCCTTGTCGTCCACCAGGAGCACCTCGGCTCCCGCTCGCCCCAGCTCCTCGGCGGCGCAAATGCCCGCGGGGCCGCCGCCGATGATCAGCACCTGCACGTTCACCGCCGCGGTGGCGGTGGTGGAGGCGAACCCCGGGGCCGCGTCTGCCGCGGGCAGCGCCGGGGCGCCCTCCACGGGGTCCACGCGCAACCCCTCGTGTACCGGGACCATGCAGGACTTCACCGGACGACCGTCCGCCAGGACGAGACACTGCGAGCACTGGCCGTTGACACAGTAGATCCCCTGGGCGGCGCCGTCCCGGTGGTGATGCCCGAAGACGGTGATGCCGTTGGCGTACAGCGCCGAGGAGATGGCCTCACCCGGGAGGGCCGTGAGCTCCTTGTCCCCAAACCGGAAGCGCACGCGCTCGGCCGGCTTCGAGGACAAGATGGGGTGGCTTGCGATGCGACGCTCCATGGTGGCTCCTAGGACCCGGTGACCGACGCCAGGCGGCCGGCGAGGGTATCGAACAGCGTCTGGACGCGAACGGCAGAACGACGCCAGCCTCCCCGGCGCAGGGCGCAGTTCAAGTGAATGGCCGCCGTGACCGACACCGTGATCAGCGTGGAGGCGCCCAGCTCCTCCACTTCGCCAAGGAGCCGGTCCTGCGCCAAGCGGGACTCGCCGTCGCAGTGGACGAACCCCTCCACCCCCGCCGAACCCGGCGCCTGGCCTCGACCATCACCATTACCGTGACCATGGCCTTGGCCCCGGCTTTGCGCTCCGCCCGCGCCCAACTCCCGGGGCAGCACCGCCACCGGATCCACCCCCGCCGCGCGCAGCAGCGCCACGGCGCTGGCCCGACTCTCGGCCGAAGCGTCTCCGACGTACAGCACGGTGTGGTCGTTGGAAATCCCCTCTACGTCGGGCGAGAACGCCGGCGTGAGCGCTTCGCGCCGCTCGTGGAGTAGGTCCACCAGGCTAACCACCTCCGGCTCCAGCGCCACGCCCAGGTCCGGGTACCCCTCCCGCAGATGCCACTGGCACTCGGGGGACACCGTGACCACCCGCTTGGCCCCGGTGGCCTCCAGGGCCACCCGCACCAGTCGGGCTTCGGGCGCCCGCGACCGGTCGATGCCGGCCAGCCCGAAGTCGTGGCCGCAGCAAGGCAGGCCCGGCACCACGGCCACCTCCACGCCCGCGCGCTGGAGCAAGGCCATGCAGGATCTCAGGGTGGCGTGCGTGTCCACGGAGAAGTGGCGGCCCAGCAGCCCGCCTAAAAACGGAAGGTCACACACGTACAGCAGGTTTGGGGCCCCGGCGGTGGCGCCCTGGGCCCAGGCGGGCCAGGGAGGGTTGTCATGCCGCAGGTGTGACAGGAGCGCGGCCTCCTGCACCGCGCCGTGGTGCGGATAGGGCATACGCGTGTCCATGAGCGCCGACATACGGGACGCCGACCGTGCGGACGAGGGGCTCACCTCGGGTTCGTCCACCTGCCGGATGAAGGCCGACACCGCCTCGGTCAGCGCCGCCCCACTCCCCACGGGCGCGAACCGCACGCGGTCGGCGCCAACTCCCATGGCCTCAAGCACGGGCGCCAGATCCGTGGCCACGTCTTGCGCGTGGCTCCCGGCGTCGTGAAAACGGCAAGACCCGGGCGCGCACCCCGCCAGGAGCACCCCGGCGCCCCCCGCCCGCAAGACCCTCAGGACGTCGCCCGCCGAGACCCGCCCCACACAGGGCACACGGATGAAGCCCGCGCCATCTTGCACGGGCTCCACCGCCGGTGTGGCCAGGGAGCCTCCGTCACAGTGGAACACCACAACCTTCGGTGGCCGCTGGGCGCGCTCGTTCATGGTTGCCTCCGTGACTGGCTCGGTGACCGGCTCCCTGACGGCTTCGCTCCCGGCTTGTGGGATCGGCTGGGGTTGCGAGATCGGCGGGATCGGACCTTGGCTCGCCCGTAAATGGCCGCCTCACAAAAGGCCGGATGGTCTCGGAGCCCATCGCCGATGCGCTGCTCCACCTCGCACCGCCAGCACTGATAGCCATTGGAGCACACCGCGGCGGGCGTGAGACCCAACAGCGCATATCGGCAGAGTCGATCGGGTCCCGCCCGCTCCACGAACCTGCGCGCAGCCTCCTCCTCCATGTGGATGGCATCCGTGGGGCACACCGCGCTACAGGCGCCGCAACCGATGCATTGGTCGGTCCAGTCGTCGAAGGGCGTGGCCACCCGGCGCTCGGCACCACGGCCGTGCCACCCCAGGGCCTGGGCGCCCACGATCTCGGCGCAGACCCGCACACACAGCCCGCAACGAATGCACCGCTCCCCGTCGCGCTCGGGGGAGTCGGCCACCTCGGCGCCATACTCCCGCGCTAAGGCGAGCACCTCCGGGGATCCCGGCGCCAGCATCACCAGCAGCTCCAGCACTCCGCGCCGCGTCCGCCGCACCCAATCGGTGTCCGTGCGCACGGTCAAATCCGGCAGCACGGGGAAGTTGCAGGCCGTGGTCAGCCGGGGCTTGCCCTCGCCCCGGGTCACCTCCACCACACAGAGTCGGCAGGCGCCCAGGCCCGACAGGGCCGGGTGATGACACAGCGTCGGCACGACGATGCCCGCGCAACGCAGCGCCTCTACCAAGGGCTGGTGCAACACGCCGACGATCTCCCGGCCATTGACAGCGATGGTTACAGAATTGGCGACGCTCACTGGTCAGCCTCGCTTCCGGAAAGAGGGATAAGCAACCGGTCCACTTGATGCGCCAGGTGCAGATTATCGAAGTACCCCATGGACATGGCGCCAGTGGGGCACAGGCCCACGCACACACCGCAACCCCGGCAGGACTGGTCGTCCACCATGGACAGAACCCGCCCGTTGGCCCGCGTCAGGACCCGTGGCGCCGCGTAGGGGCAGTGCTCCTCGCAGAGGCCACAGCCCCGGCACCGCAGGGCGTCCACCTGCGCGTGCATGCGAACCGCCCTGCCGATCTGCGCCGCCGTCAACGAGCGAGGGGCCCGAACCAACCTCCCGTCGGGCTCCACCAGGTGGCCCTCGGGACAGTAGGCCGAGCAGGTCGCACAGTCGAGGCAGGGACCACAGCGCAAACAGCGACGCGCCGCCTCCAGGGCCGCGGGCTCCAGGTCCCCTGCGCGACTGCGCGCCGCCTGGGAAAAGGGCCCGAAGGGTGTCTCCTGATCGCCGACGGCGTCTCCGTCCTCGGCCCCGTGCTCGATCACATGGTCCCAGGCGCTGCGTTGATCCCCTTCCACCGGCCCCAAACGTAGCGGCACGGCCGCCCCGCCATCGGTCACCATGGGATCTTGCGCTGAGGTCGTCGAGGGCCTCAACGCCAGATCCGTCTCCAGGGCCAAGGCCATGGCCACGGCCACCGCCGCCCGCCGCCCCAGGGCCACGGCCTCGATGACCGAACGCGGCCCGGTCACGGCCTCACCGGTGCCGAAGACCCGCTCCACATCCGTCTCCAGGGTCACCGGATCCACAGCCAGGGTACCGAAGGGCGACTGAACCAGCCCGCCCTCCTCCACCAACCCCTCCAGGGTCGGCTCCCGCTCCCCGGCCGTGACCACGAAATCCGCCTCGATGATGATCGACCGCACCTCCGCCAGGCGGCTGCGACCCGCCACCGGACGACCGGTGGGCTCCATGACCGTCGCCACGACCCCCGTCACTCTCCCGTCCGACACCTCGATCTCGTCTCCCCGTACCAGACACAGGACCCGCACCCCCGCGTCCTCGGCTTGGGCCAGGGTCGTCGGATCCACGGGCAGCGCCCACCGCTCCCGATGAAACACCAGGGTCACGGTGCCGGACGTAGCCAAAGCCAGCGCCGTGGCCGCCGCGAAGGCCGTCGAGGTCCCCCCCAGCACCACCGCCTCCCGAGATTGGGGGACCGCCCCGGTGGCCAGGTCTCTGAGTAGGTCCAAAGCCGGCCGAACGGCGTCGGAATCCCCCTCCCCTGGTAGTCCACAACCGAGCTCCCGGCCCGCGCCTATGGCCAGAAGCACCGCGTCGAACCCCTCGGCCAGCAGCGCCTTCACCGCGGCCCCATCCGCCACCGCCGCGCCCAGCCGCGCCTCGATGCCGTGCGCCAGCACATACTCCACATCCGCCGCCACTGCCCACCGCGGCAAGCGGTGCTCGGGAACCTCGTGGGCTAACAAGCCTCCCAACCCCGAGCGCGCCTCGATGATGGTCACCGCGTGGCCGAGCAGCCGCAGATCCCGCGCCGCCGTGAGCCCGGAGACCCCTCCGCCCACCACCGCCACACCCAACCCGCTCCCGGCCTTCTCAATAATATCGGGTACCGAGGGCGCCTCACCCGAGTCGGCCACCACCCGCGCCGCCATCTGCTTCAGCGCCCGGATGGGCACCGGCGTCCCATCGTCCACCCCACGCCGGGCGCAGTCCACCTCGCAGGGCCGATTGCACAGAAAACCACACACCGCGGCCAGCGGGTTGTCCCGCCGAACCACCGCCAGGGCCTCGGCGAAGCGCGCCTCCGCCACCAGCCCCACGTACCGCTTCACGTTGATGCCCACGGGGCAGGCCCGACTACACGGCGCCTCGCCCACGGGCGCGAGGGTGAGCCCCTGATCAGCGAGTCCCCTGTTCTCTGGAGCTCCTGCGCGCTCACTGGATTCAATTCTGGGTGTCTGCAAGACCGCTCCTTCAGTGTAGGCCCCTATTCGTACCCTGGGCGCGCGAGGTGTCAACCCCTCCGAGGATTGGAGCGCCCCCGTACTTTCTTTGCTTGACAAGACTGTGCAAATTCAGCTATGTCACGACGCGTCTCGCGGGAGTAACTCAGTGGTAGAGTGCGACCTTGCCAAGGTCGACGTCGCGAGTTCAAATCTCGTCTCCCGCTC
>JAOZUO010000082.1 GCA_029938605.1 Deltaproteobacteria bacterium
CGAATTTCCTGAATTGGTGGCAGGGGGTTTTTGCAAACGGACACCAGCGGGTAGCCACCGACCAGGTTTTGGTGCCCGACACCAACTACTACGGCGGCCCTGGGGCAGCCGGTCCCAGTGGGGACTCCTGTCCCACTGGTTCAAGGTACTGAAATATGAGCCTGTTTTCTGTTATGATGATTGGCAGTGTGGAATCACAGTGGGGCCAATAACCCCACCTGGCTGTGCCGGGTCAGGGTGCGCTGGCTCATAACCATGTGAAAACAGTGACTGTTTTTGCTGACTGGTTGGGCGTTGGGGTGGCGCGATGTTTGCAGTTGGTCTTCGCACCAATGACAATGAGGTAATGCAATGAACGATCGAAACTCCCTCTCTGTTTTTTCCCTGTCGGCGCTGGTGGCGCTGGTTTGTTTGGGTACCGCCTGCGGTCCGACCACCGGCGGTGGCGGTCAGGACGCGGTGGCCTGTGACGACGTCTGCGACAGCGATTCGGTGAGATGCCATGCTCAGAGGGTTGAGGAGTGTTTGGAGGGGGCGTCGGGATGTCTTGAATGGACGGTTCAACTGGATTGCCAGGCGCTCGGCCAGTCCTGCGATGACACCGGCGCGTCACCGATCTGCGTCCCGTACGAGAGCTGCACCGACGGGCTCCTCAATCAAGATGAGACCGACATAGACTGCGGCGGCGGGTGTGAGCCCTGCGCCACGGACGCAAGCTGTGGCGTGGACGATGACTGTGAGAGCGGGTTTTGTGACGGTGGGGTGTGCGCGCTGTGCAAGCCGGACGCGTTCTCCTGTTTGGGAAACACCATTCGCCAGTGCGCTGCTGACGGCTGGTCCTGGATCGCCGGCCTGGACTGTGGTCTATCCGAGAAATGCGATGCCGTCACCGGCGTATGTGGCCCCATTCCCCTGGTGGGAAACGTTCCTGGACCCAACGACGAGAACGTCACGGGCGCCTATTTCAAATATGCCCACTTCACCCAGGATGACGGACTGAACGACTATTGCTACGTCTCGGATGTGGACTCCTACGACGACCTCATCTACGTGCACGCGGTGGCTCCGCCCTGCCCAGCCTCCTACGGCGGCGTGCAGGGCCACATCGACGTCTATCAGGTGACCCTCCTGGATTCCGATGGAGACGGCGACCTCGAACCCAACCAGCACCCGGACAACTTGGACAATCCCGGCCCCGTGGAGGAGCGGGTGCTGACCCTGGTGGACACCCTCGCCGCGCCCATCGGGGCGGTGCACCACAGCGAGATACACGCCACGGCGGACAAGCTCTTTTTCCCGGGGATGGATGAGATGTTCGTCGAGTACGACCTGGCGAGCGGGACCACCATCAACATCGTGGACGGGTCGATCCTCACGCCCAGCGGGGGCCGGGGCATCAGCTTTTCAGGCTACGACGCGCTCAACGATCTGTGGTATTTCGGCACGGAATATCCCCGTCGGGTCTACTCCTACGACCCGCTGATCGACTCTTGGGTACCGGAGTTCGACTACCCGGACATGTCGGGCGACCACATGGATGGGATGGAGTTCGTTCCAGACCCCAATAGCGGCATCGGCTACCTGTACGTCTCCGACATGACCTCGGACTACATCGGTCAGTACACCAAGGACGCCACGGGGAACTGGCAACAGGTCAACCTCTTTCACTACGCTGACCCGGACGTGGAGGCGGTGGAGGGCATGGGATTCGGCGTCCTGAACCACTTCTGGGTGGGCGGATGGGCCGCCGGCGCGCTCTACGAGCTGGGTGGAGGGGATCTGGGCGAGTACATCACGGTGGATTAGACACGCCCCAGAACGCTTTTCCGGGTTTTCAGCGAGGTTGGGCAGCGGCGTGTGGCAACGAGCCCGCGCTTGACGCGCTGCGAAATTGACCGTAGACCTCCTCCATGAAAATCCAGACCCAGGTGTTGGTAATCGGTGGTGGTCTCACCGGAGCCGGTGCGTTGCGTGATCTGGCCATGCGGGGTATCGACGCGGTGCTGGTGGAGCGCAGAGACCTCAACGCGGGCGCTTCGGGGGCCAACCACGGCCTGCTGCATTCGGGTGGACGCTACGCGGTCAACGATCCGGAATCCGCCGCCGAGTGTGTGCGGGAGAACGCCATCCTCAAGCGCATCGCCTCGGGTTGCATCGAGGACTGCGGCGGGCTGTTCATCGGACTGCCGGGCGATCCGGATTCCTTTGCGGCGGACTTTTTGGCCTCTGCCGAGAGGATTGGCCTCGCCGCCACAGTGATGGACCCCAAGGACGCGCTCGAGTCAGAGCCTTTGATCAATCCGCATTTGACCGCGGCCATTCGGGTCCCGGACGCGTCCATTAATCCGTTCATGGCCACCGTCGCCAATCTGGAGGCTGCGCAACAACTGGGTGGTCAGGTGTTCTTCGAGACCCAGGTCATCAGCATGGAGCGCGAGGGGGGCCGCATCGTGCGGATCGAGGCGATCCAGCAGCGTACCGGAAAGGTCCTTGAGATCGAGGCGGATCAGGTGCTGAGCGCCGCGGGGCCCTGGGTGGACCAGATTGGCGCCTTGGCCGGGGTGGACATCCCCGTGGCCTACTCCAAGGGTAGCCTGCTGATCACCAACTCGCGCCTGACAGATGGCGTAATCAACCGGTTGCGGCCGCCTTCGGACGGCGACATCGTGGTGCCCGGTGAGACCGTGACCATCACCGGCACGACCTCCATTCGGGTCACCAATCTGGACCACCTGACCACCTCCTCGGCCGAGGTGGATCTGCTGGTGGAGTCCGCCTCCGCCCTGATACCCAGGCTGATAGACACGCGCTTTATCCGTGTGTATGCCGGGGTCCGACCGCTGGTGCTCCAGAAGGACGGGGCCGACGACCGAAAACTGAAGCGGACGTTCTCGGTGTTCGACCACGAGGACGACGGGCTAGGGAACCTGGCCACCGTAACCGGCGGCAAGCTCACCACCTATCGGCTGATGGCGGAGAAGGCGGTGGATCTGGTCAGCGAGCGCCTGGGCGTCTCCGTGCAGTGCACCTCCGCCGAAGTCCCGCTCCCCGGCAGTGAGCAAGACCACTCGCTGGACGTCGCCGACCGGCTGCAGGGTTTGCGGACACCTCCCCCCGGTGGCGAGGTGCTCTGCGAGTGTGAGATGATCGGGCGTCGCCAGGTGGAGACCGTGGTGGACCAGTTGACTCTGGAGCAGCACCCGGTGACCCCCAACGCGATTCGGCTTCGCTCACGGCTGGGTATGGGCTCGTGTCAAGGCGGCTTCTGCGGATTCCGCACCATTGGAATGCTCTATGAGAACGGCGTGGTCAGCGGACGGCGGGGCAACGAAATGCTGATCGAGTTCCTGGAGAAGCGCTGGCACGGAATCAAGCCTGTGCTGTGGGGCGATCAGCTGGTTCAAGAGCAGCTCCTCGAAGCGATCTACTGCGGCACGCTCAATATCGATGGAGCCCTATGACTCCCATGAACCGATCTTCGAGATCCTACGACGTGGCGGTGATCGGCTGTGGCCTGGCGGGCCTGAGTGCCGCCCGCCAATGCGTGGCCCATGGTCTGCGCACGGTGCTACTGGCGCACACCCCGGGGAGTCTGCCCTACACCTCCGGTGCGCTGGATCTTCTGGGGGTCTACCCCACTGAGACCAAGCGGTTCCGGTCCAATCCCTGGGAGGCGCTCAGTGAGCTCATCGACCGCGAGCCGACACATCCCTACGCCAGGGTCGGGCTGCGGGGGGTGCGGGCGGCGATCCACGACCTGGAAGAGTATCTGGCCGACAGCCCGTTGCAATATCGTCACCGACCCAACGAGAACATGGCGATCATCACCGCCGCGGGCACGGTGAAGCCTAGCTACATGCTGCCTGGCAGCCTGGCGAGCAACAGCCTCGCCTTCGAGAGCCGCCGGCCGACCTTGATTGTGGCCATCGAGGGATTTCCCAACTTCTCTTCGGAGCAGGTCGTAGACAACTTACGCGACCGTTGGCCCGGGTTGCGGGCCACGCGAATCGACCTGGGGCAGCTGCAGGATAAACCGCGTCGACCCATGGCTAACCAACTGGCGGACGAGCTGGAGAAACCCGATTTCCGCGCCCGCCTGGCCGAGCTGCTGCGGCCCTCTCTGGGGCAGGCCAAATTCTTGGGCTTCCCTGCGATTCTGGGTCACGATGGGGTCGCCGAGGTCTGCCGCGACCTTTCGGCCCGGCTCGACGTGGAGGTGTTCGAGATTCCGCTGATCAGCCCCAGCCTCCCGGGTCAACGGCTGCAGCAGCTTATGGAGCACGATTTGCGCGCCGCGGGCGTCACCTGGCTGCAAGGCGCACCGGTGACCCGGCTCGAAAAGCACCCGGACGGTGGACTCCAGCTGTTCCGGAAGGGCAAGGTGGCCGACACGATCTATCGTGCCGACCACGTGGTTCTCGCCACCGGCCGATTCGTCGGTGGCGGCCTGGAGGCCCGACGAGACGCCGGCGTGTGCGAAACCCTGCTGGGTGTGAAAATCGAGGCGACCGTCTCCCGCGACGACTGGCACATGAGCACCTTTCTGGGTGGACCGGGACATCTGATCAATCGGCTGGGGCTCTCGGTGGATCAGTCTCTGCGGCCCTTGAAACCGGACGGGCACCCCATCCTGCCTGGACTGGTCGCCGCCGGCGGGCTGCTCGAGGGTCACGACTGGGTGCGGGAGAAGTCCGGCGCCGGTATCTCGGTGGCCACCGGTTATGCCGCTGTCCATGCCATCGTTTCGAGTCGAAACAAGGGCGGGCGAGGTGCGGACAAATGAGTAGCAAAAAGCCCCTCACCCCGGAACAACATCACGCCAGGGAGACTTTGCGCCGCCTGGTGTACGAGGCCGGTGGGGACCGCTGCCTGAGCTGTGGTGCGTGCGTGGACGGCTGCCCCATCGCCGACTGGAACGACGAGCGCCTGGATCCCCGGCGCCTGGTGCGCCTCGTACAAAACGGCGTCGGCGAGACCGTGGCCGACCAGGACTGGATCTGGCACTGCACAAACTGCGGCCGCTGCTCCTGGAACTGCCCCGTGGGCATCGACCTGTCCATGATCATCGCCACGGCCCGGGGCCTGGTGCCCCGAGGCGACAGCCCAGGCAACATTCAAAGGACCGCAGATCTACACCGGGCCGTCCACAACAACATGCAGATCTCCCCAGAGGACTGGATCGACACGGTGGAGTGGATGGCCGAGGAGTTGGAGGGTGAGCTGGGAGAGAAGGTGGAGATCCCCTTTGACAAGCAGGACGCTGAGTTGGTGGTCACCATCAACTCCAAGCTGCCTCAGTACTATCCGATGGACCTCCAGGATGTGTTCAAGATCTTCCGGGCCGCCGGGGTCAGCTGGAGTTTGCCCCGAGACTGGTGGGAGGGCACGAACTACGCCATGTTCACCAACGACCTGGACACCTGGGAGTACACCCTGCGTCAGCAGGTCCAGAAGGTGGAGCAGCTTCGCGGCAAGGTGTTGGCCTACACCGAGTGTGGTCATGGCTACTTCGCCACCCTCAGTGGCTATGAGCGGTTTGGCATCGAGCCCGGCTTCGAGGTGATCCACGTGGTGAACCTCTACGCCAAATGGATACGCGAGGGCCGCTTCAAGCTCGACCCCAGCCGGAACCCGGGGAGTTACACCCTGCACGACCCCTGCAACGCAGTACGCAAAGCAGCGATGGCGGGGTACCCCAGCATCGCCCATGACGCCCGTTACGTGATGGAGCATGTGGTGCAGAGCTACGTGGAGATGACGCCCAACCGGGAACAGAACTACTGCTGCAGCGGTGGTGGCGGCGCGCTGTTGGCGGGCTTCAAACACGCCCGGAACCACTACGGCCGCTCGAAGGTTGACCAGGTGGATCGCTGCGAAGCACAGTTCGTCTGTACGCCCTGTGTCAACTGTTTCGACGGAATCGGAAACCTGGCCAGCGAGTATGATCGCCCATGGCGACCGATCCACATGTGGAAGCTTTTGGCCCGGGCCATCGTGCTCGACGAATAGATCCAAATTACGGCCTCGCCCCCCACGGCCTCGCAACTTGACGCTGGGCCGCCACGCCATGATAGTGGGTGCGAGGTGTCTCCAATGAGTGATGTGAATCTGGTCTATGGACTCGGAATTGCCGGGGGCGTCCTGGCCCTGGCGCGCAATATCTTCATCTCGATGATCCTCAAGGTGAACGCCCAGGCCCTGATGGGGCAGGTGACCAAGCTCGTCCAGGCCGGCAATCTTGACCGCGCGCTGAAGCTCTGCAAGGCCATTTCGAGGGCGTACCTGGCCAGCGGCTTGATCCCGGCCTTGGAGGTTTTTCAAAAAGGGGACGCCAAGCGCGCCGACGTTGTGAAAGCCTATGAGCAGGGTGTTGCCACGAAGAAGCCTCTGCTGACCCTCGGGAGGATCGCCGGTGCGGTGGCCGGACTGCTCGCCGCAGCCGGCCTCGTCCATGGGGTGATGCACGCCGAGACCGTCCCCTCGCAAACCTACGCCGCCCCGGTCATCGCCCTTGTTCTCGCGGTCGGCGGAGAGGTGATGGCCAAGCGCCTCCAAGAGGAGTCCAACGCCGCCTTTGGTCGTCTGCTCGAACTGCTCAAGGACAGCCGGGCCTAAGGGCCCGTCTCAAAATAACTCGATCGCTCAGGACGCCGCTGCATCCCGGCTCGCTTCGTTGCTTCTCGTTGCATATCAATAAGTATGCGCCTCGTCGCGCCTCGCGAGCCGGGCGCATCGACGCCCTGATTCGAGGACTTGTTTTGAGACGGGCCCTAAGAAGACTGGCGCATATCCTTGCTCGACCCCGTCTCTTTCTGTAAGATCCTTCACCGTAACGCACAGCTTAATAACCCACGGATTCCGGAGGCTCGAAGGATGTTCAAACATCTTGGATTGGTAGTTTTATCTGTTTGTCTACTCTCTTGGGGAGCATGCGGCGACGACGACTCTCAGAATCAAAACGACGCGGCGGTTCAGCAAGACGCCGATAACCAGGACGATGGGCAGGTCCAAGACGACGCTGAGGTTCAGCCCGACGCCGCTCCCACCACCGAGGGATGCACCGGAGAGTCCCCGGAGTCGCCCGTGGGGCTCGGTGGCTGTTGCAACATAAACTCAGACTGCAGCGTCGGGGTTTGCGTGGGCGGGTGGTGTAGCAAGTACTGCACTGATGACGCGGACTGCGGGGTCACGGTGGCGGGGCCCTTCCCCACGGGTACGGCCATGCACTGCAACCAGACCCAGCTCGCGTTCGCCAACTTCTGCCTGCCGGGCAGCCTTGGGGACTGCGCCGGCGAGAACGACTCGGCGTGCCCCGCCGGAGAGGTGTGCATAGGTGCCTGGAATGATGACACCACCTCCCTGTCCGAGGCCTTCCGGGGCATCTGTGTCACCGCCATCGGGCAAACAGGGGTGCTGGCTGCCGGCGAGTCCACGGTGGGGAGCGCCAACCCCGAGCTGTATCAGTGTGAATCGCCCACCTTCCAATTCTACGGGTACAACGGCCGGCGTTGCACCGAGGCCTGTGACCCGACCAACCCGGTGGACACCTGTCCCACGAACATGGAGTGTTCAGAGGTCTGGGCGTCCCCCGCCGGCGCGAGTGTTCTGAGCGGTGTCGGGATCTGCGTGGGCCAGACCTGCGGACGTTTGGAGTTCACCGGGGACGACGAGAATGACGTGCGCATCCCCGGCCGCAACGACGAATGTCCCACGGGTGAGGTGTGCGAGCCCACGGGTATGAACGGGGTGGACGGTGACATTTTGACCCACTACTGTGCGGTGTCGGATCCCTCCCTGGGGCAGATCGGAGACGACTGCGAGCACGCCGCCAAATTCGACATGGGCTGCGACAACTGGGTGTACTGCATCCAGGACGCCGCGCAATACACCACCGCTGGAGAGTTTTGTAGCGACGACGATCAGTGCGACGTGGATGAGGTCTGCGCCACCCACAACTCGCTGCCGAGTCGGTGCGCCCCCAAGCCCGATCCCGGTTTCTGCAGCGCGCCCTGCCGCACGGACGCCGACTGCCCCCTGGTCGACGGTGATCCCTCCCTGTGTGCCAGCGGCGCCTGGGGCATGGCCAGCGGGGACGACGGATACGTCACCTACTGTCTGGCCTGGCGGCTCATCTCCGACGACGCTCCCGTCGTCTGTGACACCAACGCCGACTGTGACACGGACCTGGGCATCGGATGCGTGGTCATCAGCGATTTTAACGGCACCCGGCACTGTTTGCCCCATATCACCCAGGACGCCACCGGTACCGACTGCAGCACCAACGGCGTGGCCGACTGCCAAACGAATGAGGCCTGCATCGAGGCCGAGGACGCCACGACGTTCCTGTGCACCACCGTGCAGGTCTTTGGCGATCCCTGCGACGCCACGGACATGAACCGCTGCGTGGGCGGCAGTTGCCTGGACATCGACTGGGAGGCTGACGATGGCGGCGCGCCTACGAACACCTATTGCGCCGGCTGGTGCCAGTCCAACGCCGACTGCGGGACGAACCAGGTTTGTGATTGGGAACTCATGAACGAGAATGACCCAGCCACCGATGCCGACGACGTGGGCGGTGGCCATTGCCGCCCCATGGGCGTGCGCAGCGGCGCGGGCTGCACCGTGGTGGGAGACTGCTCCAACGGCGACGGATGCGACACCACCACCGGGCGCTGCTACACCACGACGGCGGCCTGGGGAGACGCCTGCACCGAGCACAGCGACTGTCCCCAGTACGGGCTGTGTGATGCGGGTGTGACCGGCGGCATGTGCTACCGACCGGGCTGCGATTCGGGCAACGGCAACGCCGACTGCGACGCCACCGGCGCCTGCAGCGACGCGCTGCCCATCGGCATGTGCCTCGAGGACTGCACCGGCACCGCGGACTGCTCTCGCAGCGCTGACGGGTTCACCTGCGTGGGCGGCGCCTGCCTCGCACCCTGATTCCATTTTCGACCGCGCCTCGACCGCGCCTCGATCGCGCCTCGACTTCGCCCCTAGGGAAAATACTTGACCAACGCAGTAGGGATTCGCATTGTCTGCGGATGCGCCGGCCCGCGTGAATCTCGCGGGGGCCCAGAGGAGACCGTCATGAGCGACACGTCTAAGTACCACCCCGACACCCTGGCTCTGCACGCGGGGTATGTGCCCGATCCCACCACGGGGAGCCGCGCCGTACCGATCTATTACACGACGAGCTACCAGTTCAAGGACGCCGATCACGCCGCGCGGCTCTTCGCGCTCAAGGAGTTCGGCAACATCTACACGCGGATCATGAACCCCACCACTGACGTCTTCGAGAAGCGTATTGCCGCCCTCGAGGGCGGCGTCGCCGCCCTGGCGGTGGCCTCGGGACAGGCGGCCGAGACCATCGCGCTGCTGTCGCTTTTGCGAAGTGGCGATGAGTTCGTTTCTACGTCGCGGCTCTATGGCGGCACTTACAACCTGTTCAAGGTCACCCTGCCGCGCATGGGCATCAACGCCCACCTGGTGGAGTCCGATGAGCCGGACGCCATTCGAGCAGCCCTCACGGACCGGTGTAAGGCCATCTACCTCGAGACCATCGGCAACCCGCGGCTGAACGTCCCGGACCTGGAGGCCATCGCGGCGGTGGCCGCCGAAGCCGGGGTGCCCCTCATCGTGGACAACACCGCCGCCTCACCGGCCCTGTGCAATCCCCTCGCCCACGGGGCGGACATCGTGATCCACAGCGCCACCAAGTTCATCGGCGGCCACGGCCAGGCCATCGGCGGCGTCATCGTGGACGGCGGGACCTTTCCCTGGGACAATGGGAAGTTTCCTGAGTTCACCGAGCCCAGCCCGGGGTACCACGGTCTGAAGTTCTGGGAGACCTTCGGAAACCTCTCGTTTATCCTCAAGGCCCGGGTGGAGCTGCTGCGGGACCTGGGCCCGGCCCTGAGCCCCTTTAACGCCGCGAGCTTCATCCAGGGGCTTGAGACCCTGCGGTTGCGCATGCCGAAACATTGCGCCAATGCCCTGGCCATGGCGCAGCACCTTTCCGACCATCCCAAGGTGGCCTGGGTGCGCTACCCCGGGCTCCACGACGACCCGGCCCACTCGTTGGCGAAGCGCTATCTCCAGGGGGGATTCGGGGGGCTGGTGGCTTTCGGCGTCCAAGGGGGTTTCGAGGCCGGGCGTCGGCTTATGGACCACGTGGACCTTTGGTCGCTGCTGGCCAACATCGGCGACACCCGCTCGCTGATCATCCACCCGGCCTCCACCACGCACCAGCAGCTTTCGTCCGAGGATCGGGCCGCGTCCGGGGTCAGCGACGACATGGTGCGCCTGTCAGTGGGCCTGGAGCACATCGACGATCTCATCGACGATCTTGATCGCGCCTTGGATTCGTTGTAGGCGCATTGGGCATGGAGCCCGTCCCCGTCATTTTTGATCAGACTCTGCCCCCCATGACCCTGGAGGCCGGCACGCGTCTGGACCGCCACGAGGTGCGCGGCTGGTGGTGGGGGCGCGAGCAGGATCTGGATTGGTTGACGGCGCGCTCCCGGGTGCTGGCGCCCGACCAGGTGGCCCCGGTGGGCACCGTGGTTCGGCGGGGGAAGCAACACGTGGCGCCGCCACCGCGATCTGACGCACCGGGGCGCGTGGATCCGCCCGAGGCGGACACGGTGGTGGTGGTGCACGCCCTCACCGGAGACATGCGGGCCGGTGGGCCCGGAGGCTGGTGGTCGCCCCTGGTGGGGCCGGGGCGTTCTCTGGACCCCACGCGGCATCGTATCCTGTGCTTTAACAACCTCGGCTCCTGCTACGGCACTACGGGCCCCGTGGACGCGGACTTCCCCTGTGGACAGCACGACCCGCGGCAGCCCGCGACGATTACGACCTGGGACCAGGCGCGCTCCATCCTGCTGGCCTTGGACGCCCTCGGCATCCGCCGGGTGCAGCTACTGACGGGCGGCTCCATCGGCGCCATGATCGTGCTGTGCCTCGCCGCGCTGGACCCCGATCGGTTCGAACGCGTCCTGCCCATGGCGGGCGCCGAGGCCGCTTCCGCCTGGGTGATCGGCTGGAGCCACGTGGGGCGACAGGCGATCCTGTCGGACCCTGGTTTCCCCGACAACATCACGCGGGGGCTGGATCTGGCGCGGCAGATCGCGCAGCTCACCTATCGGGCCGAGGTGGGGCTGCAGTTACGCCAGGGCCGCGGCCACGCCCGTGAAGCCGATGACAGCAACGATGGCTGGTCCCCCGCCGCGCCCTACCGCGTCCAGACGTATCTCGAGCACCACGGCCACAAGCTATTGGCGCGGTTCGACGGCCGGGCCTACCTGGCGCAGATGGACGCCATGGATCACCACGATCTGGCGCGGGTGCCGGCGCCGCCGGAGCCCGCCGAGACCTGGTCCCTGGCCGAGACGGACCGTCCGGATCCCGTGGGTCCGGTGACCGCCGACGGCCTCGACCTGAACCCCGCCGACCCGGCTGACTCCTGGGGTTTGAGGCGGATCCGGGCGCAGGTCCTGGCCCTGTCCATCGACAGCGATCAGCTTTTCTTCCCCGCGCACATGGTAGCCCTGTGTGAGCGGTTGTGCGGACTGGGGCGGCAGGCGCAGCACCTACAGCTCGTCAGCCCCCACGGGCATGACTCTTTTTTGATCGAATGGGAACAGGTGGCCGCGGCTCTTTTCCGGGCCTGGGCCATGGCGCCCCGCCAGGCGGCGTCGCGCTGAAAGGAACCAAGAGATGGGCGAGTCCGCCGGCTATCGTGTATTGAAATTCGGAGGCAGCTCCGTGGGCGCGCCCGAGCGGCTGGTGCGAGTGATCCATGTGATCGCCGAAGCCGCTCAGCGTGGAGAGGTCGCCGTGGTGGTCTCCGCCATGGGAGACTCCACGGACTGGCTCATGGAGGCCGTGCGGACGGCGGCCGCCGGGGACGCGGTGGCGGCGGAGCGGGAGGTGGATCGGGTGGCGGACCTGGCCATCACCAACGGCCTGATGGCGCTCAAGGAGCTCGGCGCCTCAGACGGCGGCGTGGTGGGGGCGCCGCAGATCACCCCCCTGGTGCGGGAGGTCCTGGCCCCCTTGCGTCAGGTGCTCCATGGCGTGGCCCTGCTCCGGGAGTGTACAGCGCAGACCCTGGATCTCGTGATGTCCTTTGGGGAGCGGACCAGCGCCCGGGTGCTTACGGAGCTTCTCGGCGCCCGGGGTACGCAGTCGCTCTACGTGGACGCCCGGGACTGGAACGTCACCGACGACACCTTCGGCGATGCCATGGTCGATTGGGACACCACCCGGGAGCGGATCGCCACGCTGAAGCCATCCTGGGCCGGCAAGGTGGTGGTGAACACCGGGTTTCTCGGCATGACCCCTGACGGACGCACTACCACCCTGGGGCGCAACGGATCTGACTACACCGCCACACTCCTGGCTCGGGGCCTGGACGCCTCGGAGGTGGTGATCTGGACTGACGTGTCAGGGGTCATGACCGCCGATCCGGCCCTGGTAAACGACGCCTATCCCCTGGGCCGAATGAGCTACATGGAGGCCTTGGAGCTGGCCAATTTTGGCGCGCGCATGTTCCACCCGCGCACTATGATCCCCCTCATCGAGTCCGGGATCCCCATGCGCATTCAGTCCACCATGTCCTCCGAGGAGGCGGGCACGGTCATCGACAGCGCCGGCGACGTGGAGCTGGACCACCCCACCAGCATCACCTCTCTGGAGAACCAAGCCCTGCTGGATATCCAGTGGACCCGCCTCGCCCACTCGGCCCGGGTGGGTGAGCGTGTGCTGCGGGTGCTCGACGGCGCCGGGGTCACCGTGTGGATGGCCACCCAGGCGGCCCACGGCCAGGCCGTGGCGGTGGTGGTGCCCGAGGCCCAGCGGGAGCGGGCGGAGGCCGCCATCAACGCCGAGCTGTCACAGGAGCTGGAGCGGCGGGAGGCTCAGCCTGTGGGTCGACGGCGACCGGTGACCCTCATGACCCTGGTGGCCGAGGCCATGGGGCGGCTGCCCAACATCGCCGGCCGGTTCTTTTACGCCCTGGGGGCCATCGGCGTGAACATCCGCGCCATTGGCCAGGGCGCCAGCGAGCGGTCCATCTCGTGTGTGGTCGACGCGGCGGACACGCCGGCGGCAGTGCGAGCCGTACACGCGGCCTTCAACTTCGCCCATGAGGAGGTGAACCTGCTCGTGCTCGGCAAGGGTGTGGTGGGGGCGCGGCTCATCTCTCAGATCCACGACCAGCGCAAGGCCCTGGAGCAGCAGCACGACATGCGCATCCGGGTGGCCGGGATGGTGGACTCCAAGCGAGGTATCTTCTCGCCCGAAGGCATCGATCTGGCCACGGCCCTGGACCAGCTCGCCGCGGCGGAGTCCCAGGTTGACGGCGGACCGGATCTTCCAGCCCTGCTGGAGCGGCTGCGTCGGCTGCCCGTACCCGTGCTGGTGGACTGCAGCGCCGCCGACGGCATGGAGGAGATCTACCGGGATGCTTTCGGCCGGGGCGTGCACGTGGTGGCCGCCAACAAAAAGCCTCTCACCCAGTCGACGGAGATCTACGAAGCGCTGAAGCGGTCGGCCCGCACGGCCCACCGGGCCTACCACTACGAGACCACCGTGGGGGCGAGCCTTCCGGTCATCGAGACACTGCAGAATATCGTGCGCACGGGGGACGAGGTCCTGCTCATCGAGGGATCTTTCTCGGGCACCCTGGGGTACATCACCAACGAGCTCATGGCGGGCGTTCCTTTGTCCCAGGTGGTGCGTACGGCCCGGGATCTCGGCTACACCGAGCCGCAGCCCCAGGACGATCTGTCGGGTCTGGACGTGGCGCGCAAGGCGCTGATTCTGGCCCGGGAGCTCGGGCTCTCGATGGACCTGGCGGACGTGCAGGTGGAGCCCCTGGTGCCCGCTTCGCTGTTGGCCGAGACAGACCTCGCACCCTTCTTCGCGGCCCTGGAGCAGCACGACCCCGTGGTGGCTGAGCACATTGCCGGCCTCAAGGCCCAGGGCCAGACCCTGCGCTACCTGGCCCAGGTGGATCCCGTGGCCGAGGGCGGTCCGGTCCTGTCGGTGGGCCCCGTGGGGATCCCCGCCGACCATCCGGCCACCCGCCTGCGCGGCGCCGAGTCCTTCGTGGCCTTCACCACCCGCCGGTACCGCGAGTATCCGCTCATCGTTCAAGGGCCCGGCGCCGGTGGCGCGGTCACCGCCGCGGGTGTCCTGGCTGACGTGCTCCGCGTCGCCCAGACCCTGCGTGGAGCGTAGCGCGGAGCGTGTTATCTTGTCTGTCGGAGGTACGGTGCAGTGAGCGCGAACAGCTTCGGTCGATTTTTGACCATGACGACCTTTGGTGAGTCCCACGGCCCGGGACTCGGCGTGGTGCTCGACGGCGTGGAGCCGGGGGTGGTCCTGGACATGGACGCGGTGCAGGCGGCCCTGGATCGTCGGCGTCCCGGCACCTCGACGGTGACGACGCCGCGCAATGAGGCGGATCGTCTGGAGGTGCTGTCCGGGCTCTACCGGTCCACCACCACCGGTGCGCCCCTGACGATGATCTTTCGCAACCGGGACGCAGACAGCTCGGCCTACGACGCCCTCGCGGACGTGTTTCGACCCGGACACGCCGATTTCACCTACCACCACAAGTACGGCTTGCGGGACCCACGGGGCGGTGGCCGGAGCTCCGGGCGGGAGACCATCGCCCGGGTGGCGGCCGGCGCTGTGGCCCTGCAGCTTATGGCCCCTTGGCAGATCACCGTGCGCGGCTGGGTGGATCAGGTGCTCGATGTGGTGGCCGAGACCTTTGATCCGGCGGTCATCGACGCGAACCCGGTGCGCTGCCCGGACCCCGCGGCGGCGAAGGCCATGGTGGCGCGCATCGAGGCGGCCGCCGACGCTGGAGATTCAGTGGGGGGGCGGATCCGTGTCCGCGCCGAGAATGTACCCGTGGGTTTGGGAGATCCGGTCTTCGCCAAGTTGGACGCAACCCTGGCCGGAGCGCTCATGTCCATCGGCGGCGTCAAGGGGGTGGAGATCGGCGCCGGCAGCGCGGTGGCCGGCCGGCGTGGTTCCGAGAACAACGATCATCGGGATCGCACGGGCTACTTGTCGAACCACGCCGGGGGACTGCTTGGAGGCATCTCCAACGGCGCGCCCATCGAGGTCAGCCTGTCGGTGAAGCCCACGGCGTCCATCGGTAGGCCCCAGCGCACCGTAGACGTGCACGGCGCCGAGCGTACCCTCGAGGTGGAGGGGCGACACGATCCCTGCCTCTGCCCGCGGATCGTACCGGTGGCCGAGGCCATGGTGGCTTTCTGTCTGGCCGACGCCCTCATGGCCCAGCGCGCCCTGGGCCGCGAGCCGCCGAGAGCCTGAGCGACGTTAGGACGTCTGGTGGATGAACGGGACCCAGCTCTTCTGGAAGGTGTTCGGGGCGCGGTAGGCGCCTGCGCCCCGAAAGGGTATCAACGGCAGCTTTGTGGGCCGTAGATACATTCTGCTGGTGTTGGGAAATCAAGCTGAGTATCATGAGAATATGTGTTCGTTTTCGAGAAAAGCGTACGGCTTATTGAGCGTATCCGGTCTGGCGGTGGTGCTGCTGATGGGCGGGGTGGGGGCCGGGTGTATGACAGATTTTGGAAGCGTTGGGGAGGAGGAGGATGCGAGCGTTCCGGAGGATGTGAGCGTTCCGGAGGATGCCGCCGAGGAAGTCGACGGCGACCAGAGCGGATGCGGTGACGGGGTGGAGGGTCCTGACGAGGAGTGCGACGATGGCAATGACTCCGATGAGGACGACTGTCTGAGTGACTGCTCGGTGGCGACCTGTGGGGACGGACACACCTGGGTGGGGCACGAGGAATGCGACGACGGCAATGATTCCAACGAGGACGGATGTCTGAACAATTGCCTGGTGACGACTTGTGGGGACGGGTACACGTGGGTGGGTCACGAGGAGTGCGACGACGGCAATGATTCCGATGGGGATGACTGTCCGAATGACTGCTTGGCTGCGACTTGTGGGGACGGATATACGTGGGTGGGTCACGAGGAGTGCGACGGGGCCGATATGGGTGGGGCCACCTGTGAGACCCTGGGATACGTACCTGGACAGGGAACAATTTCCTGCACCGCCAACTGCGTGGTCGACACCTCGGGTTGCCTCGAGTGCGGAGACTGCAAAAGCTGTACCCTGATCGAGTGCTATCGTGACATCTGGTGGTGGGAAGACTCTGCCTGCACCGTGCTCGCCTCCTCAGGCTGCACCCCTTGCACCAACTGGGGACCCGCTTCCAGCGCACACTCTGACGGTAGCTTCTTTTGCAATGCCAACGGGACCCAGTCGCCCTATTGGAATGGGGGGCCCTGCAATTGGATCGATACGGACTACGAAAATGATTGCAGCAAGTGCGGTACCTGGACCTGTCCGTAGCGTCAGCTTTTTGTGATGAAGACGATTGTATGTCACTCCATTACGGATTGGGACGCGCCTCAGATCGTGAGTCGCCATCACATCATGGAGGGTCTCGCCCAGAACCACCGGGTCCTTTTCGTGGAGTCGCCCCGGGCGCCCCATTCCCTGGTGACCGATCGCAGCAAATCGTTGATTCAGTGGAAGAGGTGGATGACGGGGGGGCTGCGTCGGGGACCGGGCAATATGATGATCGCCTCCCCACCGCCGGTGTTCCCTTTCTTCTATACGCCGCTGAGCAACAACCTGAACCAGCCCATCATCCGGGAGTTCACCAGGCGCACTTTGCGTCGGTTGGGCTGGAGCGCTGACATCTACTGGACCTACTGGCCCAACAGCGCAGCGCAGGTCGGGTCCTACGGCGAAACCCACGCGATCTATCACTGCACGGACAACATCATCGTCGCGAAATATCCGCTCACCACCACCGACATCATCGTCGGGATGGAGCGCGACCTCTGTGAGCGCGTGGACCTCATGATTACCCGGACCCAGGGGATGGCGGATCGCTTGGGTCCCCATTGTAAGCGGTCGGCGGTGGTCCAGGGGGGCGTGGACCTGGGCGCCTTCGATCCCGCACGGCCTATGTCAGAGCCGGGGAATCTCAGCCCCATCCCCCATCCGCGCGTGGGCATGGTCGGCACCCTGGATGATCGCTTGGATGTGGACCTGATCCTCGGGATGGCCCGAGCCCTTCCCGAGGTGTCCTTTGTCCTGATCGGGCACACGCGGGCCCACCTCATCGATACGGCACCCCTGGAAGCCGCGCCCAATGTGTACCTGCTGCCCGCCGTGGCGCACACCCAGGTGCCGCGGTGCGTTCGTGCCTTCGATATCTGTCTCATCCCGTTTGAGGTCAATGAGTATACGAAGGAAGTGGCGCCCATTAAGCTGTACGAGTGCCTGGCCATGGGAAAGCCCATTGTCGCCACCCGGTTGCCGTATATCGAAAGAGAGCGCGACAGTGTCAGCGTCGTGGATTCCAGTACCGAAGCCATCGACGCCGTGAAGCGAATGCTCGATCAGCCCCTGGACGCGGCCCAGGTCGCGCGGCAGCGGGACGCCGCCCGTCCCTGGTCCTGGGACCATCAGATCCGTGAGATCGAGGATCTCCTGATCCGTTTGGAGATCTCAGCGTAGATCCGCCCCGAGCGGCTCGACCGCGCCATGGCCATGGCCACGGATGGACCCAGAAGATCCCAAATGGGGTTTACACCGAGAGCAGGTAGGCCTTGAGGTAGCTTCCTTCGCTGAAGGCGGGGGGCACCGGGAAGTCCGGAGGTAGGCTGAACTTTCGGATGGTGCGAATTTCCCGTCCCGCCCAGCCGCCGCCCTTGCCCAGGGCGCGGGCAAATTCCTCGTCCGACAGCTTGGCCGTATTGCTCACCGCCAGCACCAAGCCGCCCTTCTCTATCAATGGGAGGGTTTGGCTCAGCAGCTCGGAGTAGTCCCGGCCCGTGGAGAAGCTGCCCTTGGGGCTGCGGGAGAAGCTCGGTGGATCCAGAATGGCCACGTCGAACCGTGCCCCCTCCACGGCCAGCTTGGACAAGGTCACGCTGGTGTCGGCGGTGATGTGCCGGCAGTCTTTCTCGGGATCCAGTCCGTTGAGCTTGAGGTTTTTTCGGGACCAGGCGTGGGTCTTGGCCGAACGGTCAATGGCGGTGACCTGGGCTCCGCCGCAGGCGGCGTGGATGGTGAAGGCCCCTGTGTAGGAGAAAGTGTTGAGCACCCGCAGGCCGGCACAATGCTGGCCCAGCCAGTTCCGGGCCTCTCGTAGATCCGGAAAGAGACCCACGCCCAGGGGCGCGGATGGATCCACCAAGAATCGGCGCCCGTGCTCAGTGACCTCCACCTCGATGGGCGAGGCTTTGCCGAGCATGAGATCGGCCGCGGGACGTTTCTCGCCGGCGGTGGGGCGCAGGCGCTTCTGCTCGTACACCCCTTTACTGCCGAGCTGCTTTTGCAGTACGGGGTAGACCGCCTCGGCCAGGTCCGTTGCCGCCAGGGAGTAGAGCTGGGCCACCAGGTAGTCGCCGTAGCGATCCACGGTGAGCCCCGGCAGCCCGTCCCCTTCGCTGTTGATCACCCGGTAGGCGGTAGTGTCGTCTCCCAGGAACCGGCTCCGTAGGGCTAGGGCCTCGGTGGCGCGCTGGGCGTAGAGCTCCGGCCCGGGTTTGCGAGATGGATCCAAAGTGAGCATCTTCACCGCCACCGCGCCATCGGGCTCGAAGTAGCCCGCGCCTATATGGTGTCCGTCGGGATCCGCAAGGGTTACGATCTGTCCCTTCTGCTCGGTGGGTCCGGTCCGTCGGCCCAAGGCGTCTCGGAATACCCATGGGTGTCCGGCGCGGAGCCGCACCGTCGCCTCAGGCCGGACCCGTAGGAGTCCCCGTCGCCGCTCGGGCTGGGGACGCGGGTTGCGAGAGGGGGATTTTGGTTCTCTGGGGCTCATTGTATCTCCCGTCTGAGCGCTCGCTCTAAAATCGCTTCGGGCCCAACAGAGGGGTTTGCGAAGCGGAGTCACCATGGGCGGCGCCTAGGCCGATGTCTACCAGTTTTTTAGAATTTACTCGAAATGTCCGTACCCTTCGTGCTAAAAGGGCCGAACGCTGATCCAATTCAGGTGGTTTGCAGAACAGGTGGCCCGCGCCGGATATTAGGGTATATTTTTCATATGGATCGGAAGAAAGCTGCGGTATAAACGGCGTCACTTGGGAACCGTCCGGTAGATTAGGGTAGCCCATGACCATGACCATGGCCCAGCCCTATAGACCAGTCAGAAGACCGGCGACCCTGCGGAGGTAGAAAGTGCCCGAGGCATCAGAGGAAAAGAAAGAAAGCGGCCCACTACCCTTGGGCAACAAAGAGCCAGAGAAGGTCGATGCCGGCGCCGAGGAGGACGGGGAGGAGGCCTTGGAAGGTTTCGTCAAGGACGCCCACTCCTGGTTCGAGGAGGAGGTCCTCCAGCAGAAGCTCGACAAGGAAAAAGAGAAGGATGACGCCCAGGCAGCGGCCGAGGCGGAGCTGAAGGCCCGGCTCGAGAAAGAGGCGCAGCAGAAGGCTGAGAAGAAACTGCAGGGGCAGCTCGCCGAGGAGCGCAAGGCCCGGGAGAAAGCCGAGGCCGAGGCCAAGGCGGCCAAGGCCAAGCAGGCCGCCGCCAAGCCCGCCGCGGCCTCCAATGTAGCGGCCACCACCACGCCTGTGGCAGCCGCGGCAGCCGCGGCACCGGCAGCCAAGAACAACAACGGCCTGTATTTTCTCATCGGTGGCCTGGCCGTGGCGGGCGCGCTGGTGTATTTCGCTACCCAGTTCAAGCAGGGCGACAAGGGAAACAGGGCCGGGGCGGCGAGTAACCCGCCTGCAATGACAGCTCCCGATGCCGGCGGTCCCGCCACCGAGCCGGTGATGACCGAGCCGGTGATGACCGAGCCGGTGATGGCCGTGCCCGGCACTCCGGACGCCGGAGGCCCCAAGACCGTGCCCGGCACTCCCGATGCTGGCGGTCCCAAGACCGCGCCCGGCACTTCCGATGCCGGCGGTCCCAAGACCGAGCCGGTGATGACCGAGCCGGGAATGACCGAGCCGGGAATGACCGAGCCGGGAATGACCGAGCCTCCGAACATGGGTTCGGCAATGGCGCGACCCGCAATGCCCGCGGGCATGGTACCGTCCATGCGTGTAACGCCCAGAAGGCGGGTGACCCCGCGGCGGCCCGGCATGCGGCGACGATACGTACCCTCCATGCGACGGCGCCGGCGACCTGGTATGCGGCGCAAGGGCATGTGGCAGAACCCCTTCGGTTAGCGGCCCAATAGACTTGAATCGGGCGTGGCGCTCGCGGAGCGACGCCCAGAGCTCAACGCACTGACAGGATTGCGAGAGGAATCATGAGCAAGCTCGGAATAGCACTTTCAGTGATGCTGCTGGTGACCGTCGGTTCGACGTCGGCCCATGCTCAGCGCAGCGCGAAGGATCGGGCGCGCACGCATTTTAACAAAGGCTTCGCCTACTACCAGAACGGCGACTATCTGAAAGCCGTGCGGGAGCTCCGCATCGCCTACAAGATCCGGCCCGTGCCGGTGGTGCTGTTCTACATCGGCAAGGTCTTCCAGGCCTCGGGGCTCCACGGTGAGTCGACTCGCGCCCTGTGCAAGTTCTTGGACGAGTCCACCTTGAACAATCCAAAGCGCACGGAGGCCTCCGCGGCGCTCAAGGCCATGAAGAAGACCTGCGGTTCCCAGTCCGGCGGGATCACCGAGCCGGTGGATCCCAGAAGGGTCGAGCCGCGGCGGGTGGAGCCCACGGTGAGGCGGCGCCGCCCCACCGTCAAGCCCGGGGAGATCATCCACGAGCCCGTGGAGGACGCTCGTCCCGGCAAGCCTCTTACCATGGAGGTGGAGTTGCCCGAGGACTTTGGCGACTGGGCGCGACTGTATCTGTACTACCGCCCCAAGGGCAGTGAGAAGTTCTTCAAAAAGATGATGAAGGGCGACCGCCGTTCCATCTACCACGGCTGCATCCCCAGGCGGCACATGGTGGGCAGCTCCATCCAGTACTACATCGAGGCTGTGGGCCGCACCGGCAAGCGCAAGGCCGGGTCCGGCAACTCCTCGAGTCCCAACATCATCGGGCTCTCGGCGTCCAATCCCTTGCAGCCCGGTGGACGTCTTCGGGGCTGTCCGGATGAGTCTCCCACCGGGCCCACCGGCCCGGGCGGTGGTACCGGGCCCACCGGCCCCACGGGACCGGGCCTGGGCACTGGCCCCACGGGCCCCACGGGTCCCGCCGGCGGCAGCCGACGGCTCAAGCTTTATGGCTTCATCGCCGCGGCGGCGGCCACGGCGGCTTCTTTTGCGGTGGGGATCGTGTTGACGACCTCGGCGCGGGCCAAGGCTTTGGAGATGGCCAACGCCGGTGCTCATGATCCCAACCTGGCTCCCATCCGTTTTTTTGACGGCGACATCGAGAAAATCGAGAAGCAGGGCAAGGCCTTCGATTCTGGTGCCATCGTCTGCTACGTCATCGCTGGACTGGCCGCCATCGGTACCGGGTATCTGGGCTATGACCTGTTCATCAAGAGCCGTTCCAAGGAGTCGGCCAAGCCTACCAAGGTCACCGACACCCTTCGCATTACCCCCTCCTTTGGGCCGAAGTCCGTGGGTCTGTCGGGCGGGTTCAGGTTTTAGGAGTCCGACGCCGCGTCAGACTACGGGAGATCGCACTAATGAAAAACGCCAAGTACATCCCATTTGTCGCCGTCGTCATGGTCAGCCTGCTCAGCTGCGCCTACAATCCCGCCCTGCCTGAGGATCCCTTCCTCTGTGGGGAGGGCGGCAAGTGCCCCGATGGCTACACCTGCTATGGCGGCACCTGCCTGGATAAGGTGCCCGACTGCATGAGCATGAATCACCCCGACTATCTTGGGTGGCCCAATGACTCGGACCTTGAGCCCAACGATCACCCGGACCTGTCGGTGGTGCTGCCCTGCGGAGACGACGCGGTGTTTACCAACCCCGTCGAGTACGTCTCCCGGTGCCCCTCCCGGCTCAACTACCAGAACGGGTTCATGAACCTGCTCACCTGCCCCAGCGGCGACCGGGATTTCTACGCAATCTACCTGCTGCCTGAAGAGGTGGTGGCCTTCCGGGTCCTTTACCAGTACAGCACCGACGCTCCCCGAGACATTGATGCCCGGGTGTGGCGGTGGGACTACGCCATGAGTGACTGGCGCAATGACGTGGCCATTGGCGCCTCCACCAACGACAACGAGGAGGGCCCGGGGATGGTCGTGAGCACGGCCACCGGAAGCAACAACCCCCAGGGTTGGTACTACCTCGAAGTCTATGGCAAGACTCCCCTGGATCTGAATTTCTACACTGTCAGCTTCACCTTGAACGCCTCACAGATCTAGAAGAGCGGCAGCGGAGTCTGATGGCTGGTACAGGAAACAGAGGATCCGGGCCCAAGGGAGCCTCTCGGCTGGGCGAGCTGCTCGTCCGGGAGAGCATGATCAGCGTTAACGAGCTGAGGCAGGCCCAAGACGAGCAGCGCAAGACGGGACATAGGCTGGGGTATAGCCTCACCAAGCTGGGCTACATCAAGGAGAGCGATCTCACCCAGTTCCTGTCCAAGCAGTATGGGGTTCCCCCCATCAACCTGCAGGACTTCGAGATCGACCCCGAGGTGATCAAGCTGGTGCCCGAAGAGGTGGCGCGCAAGCACACGGTGATCCCGGTCAACCGCGCCGGAGCCGCGCTCATCGTGGCCATGAGCGACCCGTCGAATATCCTCGCCATCGATGACCTGAAGTTCCTCACGGGCTACAACATCGAGATCGTGGTGGCGTCGGAAGTGGCCATCGAGGAGGCCCTCGAGAACCACTACGCCACCAACGTCAGCTACGAAGAGGTCCTAGACGACTTCGACGAGTCGGAGATCGAGTTCGGCGACGATGACGAGGACGTCAATATCGTCGACTTGGAGAAGGAGTCCGGGGAGGCGCCGGTGGTCCGGCTGGTGAACTATATCCTGTTGGCCGCCATCAAGAAGGGTGCCTCGGACATTCATGTGGAGCCCTACGAGAAGATGTTCCGCGTGCGGTTCCGCATCGACGGAGTGCTCTACGAGGAGCACGCTCCGCCCCTCAAGCTGAAGAACGCCATCGTCTCCCGGCTCAAGATCATGTCCAATCTGGACATCGCCGAGCGGCGACTGCCCCAGGACGGCCGAATTAAGCTCAAGCTCGGCAAGGGCAAGGAGATGGACTTCCGGGTGTCGGTGCTGCCGACGCTCTACGGAGAAAAGACGGTCCTGCGCCTCTTGGACAAGTCGAACCTGCAGCTGGACATGACCAAGCTTGGTTTCGAGCCCGAGCCCCTGGCGGACTTCAAAGAGTGTATCCATCGGCCCTACGGCATGGTACTGGTCACCGGGCCCACGGGGTCGGGCAAGACCACCACGCTGTACTCGGCCCTGTCGGAGCTGAACAAGATCCAGGACAACATCTCCACGGCCGAGGATCCGGTGGAGTTCAACCTGCCGGGTGTCAACCAGGTACAGATGCACGAGGAGATTGGCCTCAACTTCGCGGCCTCCTTGCGCTCTTTTCTGCGGCAGGATCCCGACATCATCATGGTCGGGGAGATTCGCGACTATGAGACGGCGGAGATCGCCGTCAAGGCCGCGCTCACGGGCCACATGGTGCTGTCCACCCTGCACACCAACGATGCGCCCTCGACGATTAACCGGTTGCTAAACATGGGCGTGGAACCCTTCCTGGTCACCTCCTCGGTGAACTTGATTGTGGCTCAGCGTCTGGCGCGCAAGGTCTGCATGGATTGCCGGACCCAGGTGGACGGGAATCCCCAGGGGCTCATCGACCTGGGTGTCTCCCCCGAGGACGCCAAGTCCATGCGTCTGTACAAGGGCGTTGGCTGTCGCACCTGCAACAACACCGGGTACAAGGGCCGCATCGCCCTGTACGAGGTGATGGTCATGGGTGACGTGCTCAAGGACCTGGTGCTTCAGGGGGCGTCCGCCGCCGAGCTCAAGGCGGAGTCCATCCGGCTCGGTATGAAGACCCTGCGCATGGCCGGTATCAACAAACTGGCCGAAGGGGTCACTACCATGGAGGAGGTGCTGCGGGTCACGGCGAACGACTGACCGGCGGCGCGAGGGTTGTGAAACATGGCGAATCTGCATCAGTTGCTCAAGGCGATGATCGATCAGGAGGCCTCGGACCTGCACATTACCGCCGGGAGCCCGCCGCAGCTCCGAATCGACGGCGAGCTCATTCCATTGAAGCTGCCGCCGTTTACGCCCACCGACACCAAGCAGCAGATCTTCAGCGTGCTCAACGACGCCCAGAAGGTGCGCTTCGAGGAGGAGCAGGAGCTGGACTTCTCCTTCGGCGTCAAGAACCTTGCGCGGTTCCGGGCCAACGTGTTTCAGCAGCGGGGCGCGGTGGCCTGCGCCATCCGACAGATCCCCTTCCGCATCCGCAGCTTTCAGGAGCTGGGACTACCCACGGTGGCCGCGGAGCTGTGCCGCAAGCCGCGGGGGTTGGTGCTGGTAACCGGTCCCACGGGCTCAGGAAAATCCACCACCCTGGCGGCCATGATCGACCTGATCAACACCGAGACCCGCGGTCACATCATGACCATCGAGGACCCCATCGAGTACCTGCACCCCCACAAGGGGTGCGTGGTGAACCAGCGGGAGGTAGGGGCCGACACCCAGTCCTTTAAGAAGGCGCTCAAGTACATTCTGCGCCAGGATCCTGACGTGGTGTTGATCGGTGAGATGCGGGACCTGGAGACCATCGAGGCGGCCCTGACCACCGCCGAGACGGGCCACCTGGCTTTCGCCACTCTGCACACCAACAGCGCGGCTCAGACCATCAACCGCATCATCGACGTGTTCCCGCCCCACCAGCAGAGTCAGGTGCGTGCCCAGCTCTCTTTTGTGCTCGCGGGGGTGCTCTGCCAGCAGCTCATTCCCAAGGCCGCGGGCTCAGGACGGGCCATGGCCATGGAGATCATGGTGCCCAACGCCGCCATCCGGAACCTCATCCGGGAGGACAAGGTCCACCAGATCTACTCCCAGATGCAGATCGGCCAGTCTCAGCACGGCATGATGACCCTCAACCAGTCACTGGCCGAACTCTACTATAACGGCCAGATCTCCCTGGATGAAACCATGGGTCGCAGCTCCGAGCCCGACGAGCTGCGCATGATGATCCAGAAGATGGGCGGCGCCCTTCCTGAACAGACTACCTATCGGTAGAGCGGTGATTGACGGTCTGGGGGATTGGGGGCTATGCTGCATCGTCAACATTCAGGAGCCGCATATGGCAACCCAACTTGAGCAGGCCCGTAAGGGCGTTATTACCCCCCAAATGCAACAGGTGGCCTCCGACGAGGGGCGTACCCCCGAAGAGATTTGCCAGGGCGTGGCCGCCGGCCATCTGGTGATCCCATACAACGTACACCGGAGCTTTCGGGCGGTGGGAATCGGCGCCGGGCTGCGCACCAAGGTCAACGCCAACATCGGCGCCTCGGGGCTGCGCAATCTGGTGGAGGAGGAGATTACCAAGTTGGAGAAGTCCGTACAGTACGGCGCCGACTCGGTGATGGATCTGTCCACGGGCGCGGAGCTGGACGCCATCCGGGCAGAGCTGATCAGCCGGTCGCCGGTGATGCTGGGCACGGTGCCTATTTACCAGGTGGCCTCCGAGGCGGCCGAGGGGCTGGTGGACGCCGAGAAGCTCTTCACGTGCATCGAGCGCCAGGCGGAGCAGGGCGTGGATTTCATGACGGTGCATTGCGGCGTGACCCGGCGCACCGTTGAGGCCTTGGCGGGCCAGCCGCGGTTGGCGGGCATCGTGAGTCGGGGCGGTTCCCTTTTGGCCAACGTCATTCGGCGCACGGGGCAGGAGAATCCGCTTTACGAGCAGTTTGACCGGCTCTGCGACATCTTCCTCAAGCACGATGTGACTTTCTCTTTGGGTGACGGTCTGCGGCCCGGAGCCACGGCGGACGCCACGGACGCGGCGCAGCTCACCGAGCTGTTGGTGCTGGGGGAGTTGGCCGAACGGGCCCGGCAGCGGGGCTGCCAGGTGATGGTCGAGGGGCCGGGGCACGTGCCCCTGGACCAGGTGGAGGCCAACGTGTTGCTGCAGAAGCGGCTGTGCGGGGGCGCGCCCTTCTACGTACTGGGGCCCATCGTCACCGATGTTACGCCGGGCTACGATCACATCTCCGCTGCCATTGGCGGGGCCGTGGCGGCGGCCGCGGGGGCGGATTTTTTGTGCTATGTCACGCCCGCCGAGCACCTGAGGCTGCCCACGGTGGATGACGTGGTGGAGGGGGTGGTGGCCACGCGGTTGGCGGCCCACGCGGGGGACCTGGTCAAGCGTGTGCCTGGCGCGCGGGAGTGGGACGACTCCATGAGTCGGGCCCGACGCAACCTGGATTGGGAGGCCATGTACGCCCTGGCCATGGACCCCTGGAAGGCGCGTCGCCTGAAGGAGGGCTCCGAGGCCGCTGGTGAGGATGTCTGTACCATGTGCGGTAAGCTCTGCGCCGTTCGGACCGATCGCCTTTCTTTGGAAGAGACGGCCAAGAAGTAGACTCGCTCAACATGCAACGACTGCTGCTAACCGTTTTCCTTGGCGGCTTTTTGGTGACCACCGCGGGGTGTCCGTCCGGTGGGGTTCAGACGAGATCGGGGGGAGGGCTGCGCGGGGCTAGGCCTTTGGAGATGGTGATGGAGGAGGTGGGTGGAGGTGAGGTGCGGCTCTCGGATTTTCGCGGCAAGCCCCTGGTGTTGATGTTCTTCACCACCTGGTGCGTGGTCTGCCAGGTGCAGGTAGCTCGGTTGCAACCTGTCCGGGCCGCCCTGGGAAACAATCGGGTGGCCGTGTTGGGCGTGAGCCTCGATCTACAGCGTAGATTGGTGCCGCCCTTTGTTCGCGCGGCCGGGTTCAACTTTCCGGTGGCCTACGGCAAAGCGACCATGGTGCGCAAGAGCGTGTTGGGCGCCATCCGGGGTGTGCCTCGGGTGATCATCTTTGACGCCAAGGGCCGGCTGGCGGCAGACTTCAAAAAGCCGGTCAGTAGCAAAGTCCTGCTAGACACCCTCAAACCACTCATCAAGCGCTAAGGACCCTAAAACAGGAAGATGTGGTCCAATAGCTCTGCCAACCGCTGATGTCCGGCAGCGGTGGGCGGTACCAGGAGGGCCGCGCCGGCGAGGAGGGCGGCCAGGGGGCGCTTGGATTTCGCAGCCCGGCTCAGCATCTTTGCAGCCATCGCCTGCTTTTTTCCTGGGCGGCGGAGGAGGTGTAGGGCCAACGCCGCGGCCAGGCGTCGCTGGCGGTTGCGGGGGCTGGCGCGCAGCATACGAGCGAGGGATTGAGCCGACGTCGCCCGGGACCATCGGGCGGCCTGGGCCAGGACGGCGGCGCGTCTGACCTCCAGGGCAGGGTCCCGCAGCAGCCGCCCGAGCAGATCCCCTCCCCGGGTCGAGAGCGACAGGGCCCGGGCCGCGGTTTGGCGCACGGCCACCCGCGGGCTTCGAGCCGCGGTGGTGAGCACCTCCTGTGCCCGGCTCGTGGTCGCGGGGTCCACGCTTCGGGCTGCGCCCAGGGCCGCCAGGGCCTCCATGCGTAGCCCATCATGAGGGTCGGTGGCCACGTCCAACAGCACGGGGACCAGGACCGCGGACTGCTTCGCCAGGAGCCGCGCCGCCGCGTCCAGGGCCGTGCGTCGAACCGCGGGATCCGCGTCCTTCAGGGCAGTGAGCACTACCCGGGCTGCCTTGGCTCCGCCGGCTCGGGCCGCCATGCGCAGGGCCTCGGCGCGGAGGGTCGGCTCCGGAGATTGGCTGGCCAGCCGGATGGTCTCGGCGGCGGCCACCCGTCCGGCCTCCGCCAGCAGGGCCCGACGCAGGTCCTCGGATTTGGCATTGCGGTAGGCTCCGGCAAGGCCCCCATCGAGATCGGGCGGCAGCACTCGCGTTGGGAGACGGCCCAGGAGATCCAGCCCGGCGAGGATCACGGCGTCACTGCCCTTGAAGGCCGCTGACAGTGCCAGGCTCGCGGGGCGGTGTAGCAGGGGTTTGGAAGCCAATTTCGTGAGCGCGCCCAGCGCGGCGCGGGCCACGCGGGCGTCCTTGTCGCGCACCAGCTTGACCAGCAACAGGCCCGCCTTCAGGGGGGCCACCAGGGCCACCCGGCCCAGTGCCTCCGCCAGGGCCAACCGCACCGTTGGGTCCGGATCGGACGGGAGCTTCTCCAGCGTCTTCACCACCACGTTCTGGCGCACGGCCGCCAGGCGCCCCAGCCCGGCCACGGCGGCGCGGCGCAGGTCGGGTTTGCTCGACCGCGTCGCCCCGACGATGTAGTTCTTGGCGATGGACCAGTGCCGCTTGGACCGCACGAGGAGACTGGCGGCTGTAACCAAAGCTGCCCGCAATCGCGTGCCGCCGCCCTGGGTCATGGACTCCAGCGTCTTGAGGATACGGTAGGGGTGTGGGTTCCCCAGGGTGGCCATGGCCACCACCGCGGCGGCCCGGACCCGGGCCGTGCGATCCCCGGCCAGCTTCATGAGCATGATCATCTCACTGACGGGCGCCGCACCGTACGCGAGGGTTGCCGCCTCCCGTACCTCCTGGGATGGATCCTTGGCCAGGCGCTTGAGTTGTTCGAGATCGATTTTGGCACCGCGCTTAAGGAGCCTGTCGAGTCCCTGGGCGGCCAACACTCGCCGGGGAGCGCCGACAGGGCCGGGAGTCCCCGCCAGCTTGTACAGCACAGGGGTCACCTCCTGGGCACCAGCGGCGCTCACTACCAGATGGAGCGCCGCCCGGGCCACCGTCAAGTCCTTGTTGCCGGCGAGGGCCACCAGCCGCGGGGTCAGCTTCTTGAGGGGGAGGTGTTTGACCTCCACCATGGCGAGCCAGGCCAGTAGCTGTTTCTGGGAGGTGGAATCAGCCGCGGAGGTCAGTTCCACGGTGATCCCTTGGGCCGCGGGACCGGGGTGCGTGCGAAGCAGCTGCTCGAGGGTCCGGCGGGGCCTCGCTGCCGGGCGGCCGGCCAGGTCCCGGGCGTTGCCCGCCAATAGCGTGGCCGCCTCCCGGGGCGCCCGGGTGGCACCCCAGACCGCCAGGGAGAGCGCCAGACGCCGAAGGGTCGGATTGGGTCGCGTCAGGGAATGACGCGCGAGCTGCAGGGCTCGCTTCGCGCCGAGGGGGCGTAGATTCTGTACCAGGGTCTGTTGTACGGCCGGGTCGGAATCCCGCGCCAGCTTACGCAACAGCTTGGGATACGCCCCGCTCTTGCGCCCGGCCACGGCTAGTGCGGAGCGGGTGGCCAGCCGTCGCAAGGCCCCATCCTTGGACTGGGCTGCCCGGGCCATGAGGCCCCGCTCTTCGCCCTTTGCCTGACCCACGATGCCGATGACCCCCAGGATCCGTCGGAGCGCCGCTGGTGTAGTGGCGGTTTTGGTCAGGAGCCTCCAGGCATCTTGGGGTCGTCCGAGCAGAAGGAGCAACTGTCCCCGCTCCGTGGGCTTGAGCAGATCGAGCACTTGCCCGAACCAGAGGGGCCAGCGACCCTTGCGCGCGGTCAGATCGCCGGTGAGCGTCTTCAACCCTGCCGACGTTCGGGACCCAATTGCCGCGGCGGGGAGCCCGGTGTCCACGAGCACCGCGCCCACTTTGGGGCGATGGGGCAGCGGCGTCCATCGTGCATACCGGGGCAGCCCACGCTTGACCACGAGGGTGCGGTCCGGCGCCGTGGTGTCGCCGCCCAGGCCGAGGTGATATCCGCTGCCGGCCTGCAGGTATACGTAGGCACCCAGACCCAGGATCAGTCCGAGTAGCAGGGTCCCCGCCGACAGATTCGCCAGTCGACTTCGACGCAGCAGGCGCCGCTCCTGGGGGGTTGCGCCCAGCGCGTGGCGAGCGGAGAGTAGCTCCAGGGGACGCAGCAGCCCGCCGGCATGCAGGCGGTTTTGCAGGGTAAGCCGCGCGCGTAAACGCCGTGCCCGGAGGGTGCCGTCCAGGGCCCGGATCAGGGGCACCAGCGCTTGTTGGGCCAATCGGTATTCGGCCGGATCGCTGCGCTCGCCAAGGATGTGTTCCCGGGTGAGCCGCTCCAGGGCGGGCTTGAGCTTGGTCGCGTCCAACCCGCTGGCTTCGGCCAGGTCGGTCAGGGAGCACCAGCCGGCGCCTGTCTGTCTCCGGTCGGCCAGCTCCGATAGGGCGAGCAGAGCCACGGACTGCCCCGCCTCCCGGATCCGATCGCGCAGCCACCGGGCCCGGAGCACCACGGCGCCGCCGGAGTGGGCGTAGCGTCGCCGGGAGAGGACCCGGCGCTCGATGGCCGCGGTGACCGCCAACTGCAGATCGAGGGGCAGAACGGGACCGTCGCGGGTGAGATCCAAGGCGATGGTTTGGGACATGCCTGACTTGAAGTAGATACCCGACGCGAGCATCCCCTCCTCGATGGCCTGGGTGGCGCGCTCTTCGTCCAGGGGGTCTAGGTGCAACCGGCAGCCGGGCGGGATGGAGGCCTCCACCCGCTGTTCCAGCTCGGAGAGCCGATAGAAGGCGGAGCTGTCCACGCAAAACAGCACCTTCAGCTTTCCGCGGCCCGCTCCCAGCAGCGCCTTAAGGGTGTCGGCGAAGTCGTCAGCCACGTTTCCCTCGAGCTGCTCATCCACATCGTCGAACATCAGCAGCACCCCGTCGGGCCAGCGCTCGGCCAAGCGTACTGCGTAGTCGACCGTCTCCTCCTCGGCCTGGGGCGGGCTGGCGCTGGCCTGGAACAGCGACTTGCGAAGGGTGCCCGACACATTTCCGATGCCGTCCACGTAGACCGGCAAGGTGCCCATGCGTTCGAGGCGTGGACTCAGGCCGGCGCAGAGCAGAGAGGTCTTCCCCACCCCAGCCTCGCCCACCAGCACGCCCGCCCGGAAGTCTTCGCGGCCCACGAGCGCCACCAGGGCGCTGGTCTCCCGTCTCCGTCCCGCGAAGACCTCAGCGTCGCCGCTGGTAAAGGGGCGCACGCCACGGAATGGTTCAATCCGGTTCTCCCCAGCGCTCGTGGGAACCGAGAATCCACTCTGGACACGAGGCATGGGGGCTATTATATACGGTTTTTCGCCGATCGGGAGGCGTATCGTAGATCCTGTAGTTGGTGAGACAGACGGGTTGGGAGTAGACTCCCTTGCGCGGAGGAGTGGAGCGATGAGCGCCCCCCCATTGGTTTTAGACAAAACGTTGAGCAAGGCGGTCCGGTCCGCACTCGGAGACGAGCCCGCAACGGTTCTGGTGGTGGGCTCGGCGCGACTCGCGGCGAGCCTGTCCAAGGGAGGTCACGCGGTGACCCTGCGTCGGAAAGGGGAGGCGGGGGATGATGCCTCTGATGCTGCCCAGAAGTCGTTCTTCGACGCGCTCCCCGTCGAGCTAGAGCGGTACGACGCGTTGGTGTTGATGCAGGTGGTGGGGCGCCGGTCCGAGGCCCCCGAAGATCTGGCTCGTCTGGTTCGAGCCGCGCGACCCGGGGCCTTTGTGGTTCTCGTCGAGCAGGCCGCCTGGGGCCGAGGTGGGCTTTGGTTCATGCGGATGATGGGACGGCTCCTGGGCCGCCCGCTGGTCACCGACGCCACGGAGCTGAGCGCCCTGTGTCTCAACGCCGGACTCACGGGGTTGCGACAGACCTGGCCCCAGGGGTTGCGGTCCCTGGTGCTCACCACGGGGCGGGTGCACGCTCTCGCAAGAACCCTCCATTTTTAGGGAAGCCTACCCGGGGAAAATGGGGTAAAAAGGGCAGCCATCCACCTGAAGGCGGATCATCCATGAGCGAGGCCCAGGCCACCACATCCATTGTTTTGCGAGGACGACTCAAGCCTCCGCCCCTCGGTCGTCTGGGTCGGGGTCTGGTGTACGGGACTGGGCTGTTTTTACTGCGTCCGCTGTTGGTGCTCTTGCAGCGTCTCATGGGCTGGCGCCGGGAGGCCCGCTTCACCTGGTCGGGTGGGCAGGTACAGGTGGTCAGTCAGGTCTTTCTTCTGGGGCAGGTGCTCCGCACCGAGAGCGAGACCCTTCCCCTGACGCGTATCCAGTCTGCGGCCACGATCACCGCCCGGGCGGCGGAGCCGGTGGTGCTCGGAGCGCTGGCGGTGACGGTGTCTTTGGTGTGGGGCCTGGTGCAGATCGCCGACGGAATCTACGGTCGGTCCTTCGGTCTTGTGGCCCTGGGGCTTGCGGCCATGGTGGGCGGCGTCGCGGTGGATCTGGCGATCTTGTGGGTGGCGCGGATCTTCCCCGACCCCTTGCGCCACGGCCTGGCCCTGCGGACCTTGGCCGGGCGACGGCTGGCCCTGCAAGGCGTGGTGCCTCAAACCGCAGAGAAATTTGCCCGGGGCGTTACGGGCGTGCTGAGCGATTCGGTGACCTACAAGCCCTTGACAAAGGGTGGGAACTGACTAGATTCTTTCTGTCATTGCGAGTCCATAGGAGCGAGAGATGCCCATCTACGAGTACGCCTGTTCCGGCTGTGGCCATGAGCTAGAGGCCTGGCAGAAGATTTCCGAGAAGCCGAAGAAGGTGTGCCCGATCTGCCATGCCCGCAAGCTTGAGCGCCTCATCTCCAACACCAGCTTTCAGCTCAAGGGCACGGGCTGGTACGTCACCGACTACGCCAACAAAGACAAGAAAGACAAGTCTTCCCAGTCCTCCAAGGCATCGCGTACGTCGGACAAATCCAGCGAGTCCAGCAAGTCCTCCAAGTCCTCCAAGTCCTCCAAGTCCTCGTCCGGCAAGAAGGACGAGTAGACCCGCTCGGGTCACTTCGCATGCCATCGGCGCCGAGTCGGCGCACAATTCGACGATGTTCTGCTATGCTGGGCTCCGAAAACGGGAGGTTCCATGCGCCTTGCAATGATCGCTAGCTCCGTCTTGTGTTTGCTTTGGGCGGCGGGCGGCTGCCGTCCGGTGGCTGATCCCTACCATCCGAAGACCGCGCTGGCCCAGTACGTCCACCACATCGAGGCCAACAACTCCAAGGCGGCCTATGCGATGCTTTCCAAGAAGTTGCGTCGTCTATTGAGCTACGAGGCCTTTGCGCGCAAGTGGAAGAAGAATTACGCCGAGCTTCGGTTTCAAGCAGCGAATATTCGTAAGCAGATTGGCAAGCACAAGCAGTACGAGGTCCAGGCCCGGATGAAGCTCGGGCAGCGTCGCAACGTCTCGTTTACGCACGAAGACAACCGTTGGCGTATCATCGGTGGTGTGGGCGGCGGTGTGGAGTCCCCGACGCCCCGGGCGGCGATTCGTGCCCTGGTGAAGGCGTTGGAGACGAAGAACCTCTCGGCTTTCATCAAGCTGCTGGGTGCCGACCGGCGCAAGCAGTTCCTTCGGGAGATGACCCTGCGGCTTGAGAAGCTCAAGGCCAACCTGGATCGAGACTTCGAGATCACGGGCAATCGCGCTCGCCTCCAGTACGATCCGCGGTACTGGATCATGCTGGTCAAGGAGAACGGCGCCTGGCGGGTGGTGGAATTCAACTGATCTGTTTGATCCCTTCTCTCTGATCCCTTCTCTCTGATCCCTTCTCTCTGATCCCCTCTCTCATCTGAACCTTTTATTGAGTATTTTGGGGTTAACTAGTCGTAATTGTGTGGAGATCCGGCTTTTTTGACCGCCTCTGGGGCCCGTGCTACCAAAGATCATAGGATCATTAGGAGCACGTACGCTCCGGAGGTGCATCATGGAGGGTTCCCAGAGATCAGAGGCTACACCCCGATTGCCGGTGGAGCTGGAGGTGGACTGCGCCACCGAGCAGATGGAAGAGACTGTGACCTTGACGTCCCAGGATGTGGGCGAGGGCGGGCTCTTCCTCAAGACGGAGTTTCCACTGGATCCGGGCACCCGCTTCGGCTGCCGACTCCACATGGGCTCAGAGCCCTTGCTGGCGGAAGGCGAGGTGGCCTGGGTCCGCAACGGGCCCCCCGAGAGCGATCCCCCGCCCGGCATGGGTGTGCGATTTGTTGCGGTGAATCCCGAGGAAACAGAGCGGCTGCGGCAGTACGTGTTGGGCATCGAGGTCCAACCGGACAGTGCGGACAGCGAGCTCCCCCGGGTGTCCTTCCAACTGGCCGGCGTGGGCCAGCCGTTGCCCGGGGAGTTTCGGGCCATGTCCGACAGTGGGCTCGCTGCCGTGGCGGAGTTGCCTTTTCTCCAGGTGGGATCCACGGTGACGGTGAACATCGATGAGCCCGGTCGCGAGGGCCCGATGTCAGGCCGCATCGCGTGGTTGTCTCTGGAGCGAGACGAGGAGGTGGACGAGAGCCAGCCGCCCAAGATCAGGCTGGGCATCCACTTCGACGACGCGCCGGTCCAGATCCCCGATGCGGATCCCCAATGGGCGTCTGAGCCCGTGGATCTCACGACGCGCAAGGACGAGGTGTCGGCTCCCACAGTGACCACGTTGGCCGAGCCCACCCCTGAAGAGATCGCTGCGGTGGACACCTCCTTCCAGACGCCCTGGCAGGCAGACATCGCGGCTCGACCGGGTGCGGCGGGCAGTGGCCGTCGTCGCCGGGTGCGCAGTCGCCATGGGGCCGTCGGGCTCAACATGACCCAGGCCTGGTCCTCGTTGCGGGACCGGGCGGCGAAGAACCCGAAGGCCGCGCTGGGGCTTGGAGCCGGCGCCCTGGTGCTGTTGCTCACCCTGGGGATGGCATTCGCCTTCTCCGGGTCTGGCCCGAAGAAGAAGTCCAAATCGGCCAAGTCCCCCGTCACGGCGATGCTGGCTGTGGCGCCGACTCCCACGACACCCGACGCCCCACCGCCCGGCCTGGCGCCCCCCGCGCTCACGGCCACGTCGGCGGCCCCTGGTGCGCCCATCGCCGGCGCTCCGCCGCTGCCCGCTTCAGGGCTCACGGGTAAGGCAGTGCTCACCAACGGTCCGGGTGCGAACGCGGATCCGGGCAAGGTGCTGGCCAATGGCGCCGCGGCGGGCAACGCTCTGTTGGCGGATCCGGGCAAGGTGCAGCGGAAGGTTCCCAAGCGTGTCCACAGCTTCAAACTTGGCGGCAAGCTCGTGGTGAAGCTCGCCCTGCAGTCCAAGCCCGGGCGGGTGAAGCACTACCTGCTGGCCAATCCCGGCGGCGCGGTCATCGACGTGATCGGGGCGACGCCCTCTTTGGCGCCGGGGCGCTACAAGGTCGCCGACGGCCGCGTGCGCATGGTCAAGGTGCTGCATCGGGGCAACGGCGCCCGGTTCATCGTCTACTACGGTAAGAAGGTGAAGAAGCCGAAGATCACCATCGTGGCCGGCAAAAACGGCGTGAGCTTTGTCATGCGCGGTGTGCGCTCGGCGCGAAGTCGAGTGGCCAAGCGGAGCGCGAAGCCCAATCGTAAGGGACTGCGCAAGGGGGTGCGCAAGAGCGTGCGTGGCCGCCGTATGGTCCGGCGCACCAAGACCCGCGCTCGTCGCAAGACCCGCACGAGTCGTAAGGTCCCTCGTAAGGTCCGTCGTAAGATCGATCGCCCCAAGCCCATCCGTAGCAGGCACGTGGCCCCCGTGGCCGAAGCCAGCGACGATTGAGACTCTGATTCAGCCGCAAGCCCAGCCGCAAGC
>JAOZUO010000222.1:0-6730 GCA_029938605.1 Deltaproteobacteria bacterium
CCGCAGCTCTATGACACCACCCAGACGGCCATCGACTCCACCCTGGGGCCGCTGAGCTCCTATCGCTGCTTCGAGTTCGGCGTCACCTGCGACATCAATTCCCGGACCCACGAGGGCACCCGGCAAAACTGCGTGCCCCGCGAGGACGCCGCGGCCCTGCTGCATCCCCTATCCCGGTATGTGCAGTTCCTGCGAGCCCTCAAGGATGAGCAGATGTTGGTGGTGGCGGCCATCGCCGGTCCGGTCACGCCCAGCCCCGCTGGAGAGGGCCACAACATGGTCGTGGGCCTCTCGGACCTGAGCCAGCCGGAGCTGCAGTTCAGTTGCACGGTGGCCGACGGCGGCGCGGTGCCCGGTATCCGTATCTATAACCTCGTCGCGGCCTTCAACAGTGAGGAGGATCTGGACACGTGGGCCTACTCCTCCATCTGCTCGGCGGACTACACCCCGGCCCTGGCGGGCATAGGAAACAAGCTCAAGGATGTCATCGAGCTCCAGTGCCTGCCCTCTCCGCTCAGGGGTTGCGCCGACGTGGGCGTGGAGTTCGGCACCCCGAGAGCTGCCCAGACCTGCGCCATCAACCAGCAGTGCCTGGCCACGTGCCTGGTCACCGACGTGTTCGAGCGTGGTTTGCCGTCTGAGCAGGAGTACGCTGTACCGCCTTGCCTCGAGGTGGCCGCGGACGGATCGCTCCTGGAGGGCAACACAGATCGGGCGTTGTCCTACGCCAACGGCCATCCCAACGAGCGAGACGCGGCCCTGCCCGTGGCGGCCTGCTGGCACATCAACTATCAGGTGAACTGCCCGCGTTCGAACTACGCCGAGATCATCATCTCCCGGTTGACCGATCCACCGCCCCGTTCCTTCGCTGAGGTGGCCTGCTTCCATATTTCCCGAGATGAACAGCTCTGTAACGACCAGCAGGACAACGACGAGGATTGCCTGGTGGATCTCGATGATCCCTGCTGCCAGAACGCCGCCAACTGTGTGGAGTAGAGAGAGCCGCTGATGGCTGAGTTTCACTATCCCGAGCGCCTCTCCCTGGCGCGGCTGCCGACGCCGGTGCAGCGGATGGATCGCCTCTCCGAGGAGCTGGGCGTCAATCTGCTGGTCAAGCGCGACGACCTGACCGGCATGGAGCTGTCGGGCAACAAGATCCGCAAGCTGGAGTTCGTGCTGGCCGACGCCCTGGCCCGGAATTCCACCGCCGTGCTCACCACCGGGGGCTTGCAGTCCAACCACTGTCGGGCCACGGCCCTGGCCGCCGTGGGCCTGGGCTTGCGGCCTTATCTGCTGCTGCATACACCCGACGGCGAGCCCCCGCCCGAGCCCGATGGCAACCACCTGCTTTGCCTGATGGTGGGCGCGGACATTCGCTATATTCCCACCGAGCAGTACCCGGACAGTGACGCGCACCTGGCGCGGTGGGCCCTGGAGCTCATCGCGAACGACGAGCGTCCCTTCGCCATTCCGTCCGGCGCCTCCACCCCGCTGGGGGCCCTGGGCTATGTGGCCATGGTGGACGAGCTCCTGGGGCAGCACCGGGCCGGAGATCTCCCCGGGGGGAACCTCCCGGACGCCATTGCTCACGCCTGCGGCTCCGGAGGCACGGCCGCAGGCTTAGCCATAGGGGCGCGAGTCTATGGCCTGGACGTGAAGGTGGTCTCCTACGCCGTTTGCGACGACACCGCGTATTTCCACCAGAAAATCGACCGGATTATTGACGGCGCCGCCCAGCGGTTCGACGGCCTGCCCGGCTCGAAAGACGTCTCCTACGAGGTGACAGACGAGTTCAAGGGCGTCGGATACGCTCTTTCCACCGCCGAGGAGTTGGCGTTCCTACGGGATCTTGCCCGCGCCGATGCCCTTCTCCTGGATCCGGTATATTCGGGAAAGGCCTTTCGGGGGTTGGTGGAGGAGTTGCGGCGCAAAGATCGCTATCAACCCGGAAGTACAGTTCTTTTTGTGCACACTGGCGGGCTGTTCGGACTTTTCCCCAAGCGGAAGGAGCTCGAGCTTTAGTCGCCCAAAGGGGCGGTCCCTGCGGTTTTTCCACACATTTGTGTCTGATATGGAGTATAGCTCGGTGATCTCTGAGTCTAGGAGCCGGCGATCTGGCGCCTGGTACGGCGGAGCAGAATGCTAGGGTACGAGTATCTTCGACTATGAGAACACAGTAGCCTCGACCGAGCTTCGCTCGTTGATCGAAGCGGGGCGCCTCACGGGGTTTTTGACCCATGATGCGGTGCAGCGGGCCATGCCTGAGGGCCTCTCCTTGGAGGAGACCCACCACTGGCTGTCCGAGGTGGGCGGCGCCGGGATCACGGTGGTGGACCAGGCGCCGGCGCCTGGCGAAATCATTAGTAAAGCCAAGGTGATCGCCAACGATAACGGCCGCGGCGTCCCCCAGGTAGCCGCGGATCTCGGCCCGGCCGAGGATCCCGTTCGGGCCTATCTGCGGCGTATGTCCGCCCGGGCCCTGCTGACCCGGGAGGGCGAGGTGGATCTGGCGTCTCGCATCGAGGCCGGCAAGCAGCGTCTGGCCAGGGCAGTGCTGAGCGCGCCCCTGGCGGTGACGGAGATGGTGGAGCTCGGTGAGCGGTTGCGAGCCGGTCTCCTGTGTGGGCGGGATGTGGCCCGGTACTTTGTTCGACAGAATGGCGAGAGCGACGAGCTCCAGCAGGAGCGCGTGCTCGGGCATATTCGCCACGCCCGACGGCTGGATCGGCGCCTGGTGGACACGCGCCGGCGCGCGGCTTCGCGCAACGGCCGTGGATGTCGCACGGTGGGCTCGGCCGAGGCCCGGCTGGTGGAGCAGCTGAGCATCGTCGCCTTGACCGACTCGTGCATCGACGGCATCGCTTTGAAGCTCCTGGCCGTGGCGGATCAGGCCGAGGAGGCCCTGGGATGCTCCCAGCGCATGGAGCGGTCCACGGGCCTGTCCACTACGGAGCTGCGGCGGCTTCTGCGCGAGAGTCGCACCTCCCCGAAGGCCGAGCGGCGAGTGGCCCGGCGGCTGGGACTGCGGCAGGCCGAACTGGCGGTGGCGGAGCGCGAAGCGGCCCAGGCTCGGACAGTGGTGCGGCAGGTGGAGCGGGAGGCGCGGCTGCCCCTCAAGACTCTGCTGTCGGTGTGCGGCGAGATCCGGGAGGCCCGTCGCCTGACCGAGAAGGCGCGACGGGAGCTCGTGGAGGCCAACCTACGGTTGGTGGTATCCATCGCCAAGAAGTATCGCCACCGGGGATTGCAGTTCCTCGACCTCATCCAAGAGGGCAACATCGGGCTCATCCGCGCCGTGGAGAAGTTCGATCACCGCCGCGGCTTCAAGTTCGCGACCTACGCCACCTGGTGGATCCGCCAGGCCATTACCCGGGCCATCGCCGATCAGGCCCGCACCATCCGCACGCCGGTGCACGCCGCCGACGCCCTCAAGAAGATGGCCTACCATCGGAACACCTTGAGTCAGGAGCTCGGTCGGGAGCCCGACGCGGCGGAGTTGGCTGTGCGTATGGAGGTGGATCGCGAGCGGGTGGACTGGCTCTTGGAGCTGACCCGCGAGCCGGTCTCGCTCGACGGGCCCGTGGCCGAAACCCAGGACCGTCGGCTGGTGGACGCCCTTCCGGATCCCTCGGCGTGCGCTCCGGATGAAGGCTGCCTGGCCACCAATCTCTCGGACGAAGTGCGCCGGGCCCTCGCCGGCCTCACGCCCCGGGAGGAGCGGGTCCTACGCCTACGCTTCGGCATCGGGGACGACACCCCTCGAACCCTGGAAGAGATCGGCCGGGTCTTTGGAGTGACCCGCGAGCGCATCCGCCAGATCGAAGCCAAGGCCCTGGGCAAGCTCCGCGCCCAGCCCGACTCCTCGAACCTACGCATCCTCTTCGAGTAGCGAACCTACGCATCCTCTTCAAGTAGCGAACCTACGCATCCTCTTCGAGTAGCGAACCTACGCATCCTCTTCGAGTAGCGAACCTACGCATCCTCTTCGAGTAGTCCGCACCGCGTGCGCCGCGTGCGCCGCGTGCGCCGCGTGCGCCGCGTGCGCCGCCTTACGCTCAGGTACCCTTTGTCCGTGACTCCAAGGGAGCGTGCGACCTGCGTCGTAGGGCCATGTAGGATAAATTTTGCGACATGACCGGGATACAGAAGTCGTCACACTCACGCCCCCGATCGCGACATATCCGGGGTACCTTACGCTCAGGTACCCTGAAGTTGTCGCTCTTTCGGCCTATATCGCGACATATCCGGGGTACCTTACGCTCAGGTACCCTGAAGTTGTCACTCTTTCGGCCTAAATCGCGACATATCCGGGGTACCTTACGCTCAGGTACCCAGAAGATGTCGCTCTCATCCCGGTGCTCGGCAAGTTGGCTATGCGGCGAGTGCCTTGGCCGTGGGGCCGACCTCGCTCAGGTATGGCGGCGCGAAGGTTGAGCATGTTCTCCGCGCGGTCCACCGCCCATCTCATGCCGCATCCTTATCCCAGAATGTAGGGAATTATCTCACGATCCATCTCGCATGCGTCCTGATTCCAACCAGTCTATGACAATTGTCTACAACTCGTTTACGATAGAATAAAAACCGTTTGCGCGTAGGCGTGGATGTCGTGGGCGTGGATGTCGCAGCTGCAGATCATCGATGCGGTTTCGACTGGAGAGGGCTAAGGTCGTCATGAACAAGGATCGTTTGCAATGGTTGGGCATCACCTACCGCCCGCTGCTGCTGGTCATCGTGGGGATGACGCTGAGCGCCGGGATGACGCTGAGCGCCGCAGGCTGCGGCCGGATCGCCTACGACAGGGGCTGGGTGAATAACGGGGTCTGCGGCAACGGCGTCGTGGAGTCGGGCGAACAGTGCGACGACGGCAACACCGCGCCGGGCGACGGCTGCTCGGCCACTTGCACGGCTGAGATGGGCGGGTGCGGCGACGGCGTAGTGCAGGTGGGGGAGCAGTGCGACGACGGGCTGGCCAATTCCGACGTCCTGCCTGATGCCTGTCGCACCGACTGCAGGCTCGCCCACTGCGGCGACTGGGTCATCGACTGGGGATTGGGCGAACAGTGCGACGACGGCAACACCTGGTCCGGAGATGGCTGCGACAACTTCTGCCGACTGGAGGGGGGCAGCTGCGGCGACGGCATCGTCGACTGGCACTTGGGCGAACAGTGCGACGACGGCAACATATGGTCCGGGGACGGCTGCTCCGCTGCCTGCCAACTGGAGAACTGTGGCAACGGCATCTTGGACCCGGGCGAGGAGTGCGACGACGGCAATACATGGTCCGGAGATGGCTGCGACAACTTCTGCCGACTGGAGGGGGGCAGCTGCGGCGACGGCATCGTCGACTGGCACTTGGGCGAACAGTGCGACGACGGCAACACCTGGTCCGGTGACGGCTGCTCGGCCGCCTGCCAACTGGAGAACTGTGGCAACGGCATCCTGGACCCGGGCGAACAGTGCGACGACGGCAACACGTGGTCCGGGGACGGCTGCTCGGCCGCCTGCCAACTGGAGAACTGTGGCAACGGCATTCTGAACCCGGGCGAACAGTGCGACGACGGGTCGGCGAACTCAGACACTCTGCCTGACGCCTGCCGCACGAGCTGCCGGCTGCCCGGCTGCGGCGACCTCGTGATTGACAGCGGCGAGACCTGCGACGACGGCAACACCGTGGGGGGCGACGGCTGCAGCGCCGTCTGCCAGTTCGAGTCGCCGGAGTGCGGCAACGGCGTCGTGCAGGCGGGGGAAGAGTGCGACGACGGCAACTTCGTGAACACCGACGCCTGTCTGGCCACCTGCATGAACGCCCACTGCGGAGACACGTTCGTCTGGGCCGGCCAGGAGGAGTGCGACGACGGCAACACCGCAAACACCGACGACTGCTTGAGCAACTGCCTGAGCGCCCGTTGCGGCGACGGCTACGTTTGGATCGGCCAGGAGGAGTGTGACGATGGCAATACGGACCAGAGCGATACCTGCCTGAACAGCTGTCAGGCGGCGCGCTGCGGCGACGGCTTTGTTTGGGACAATCACGAGGAGTGTGACGACGGCAACAGCTCCAACAACGACGCCTGCCTGGCGAGCTGCGAAAACGCCCAGTGCGGCGACGGATTCATTTGGCAGGGTCACGAGGAGTGCGATGACGGCAACCTGGATGATTCCGACGCCTGTACCAGTGGCTGCGTGCCTGCCGAGTGTGGTGACGGCCACCTCTGGGTCGGTCACGAGGAGTGCGACGACGGCAACACCGCGTCGGGCGACGGCTGCTCGGAGTTCTGCACGTGGGAGACAACCACGTGTGGCAACGGTATCGCCGAGCTGGGCGAGGAGTGCGACGACGGCAACTCCATCAACAGCGATGCCTGCCTCAACTCCTGCCACGACGCGCGCTGCGGCGATGGCTTCTGGTGGATCGGCATGGAGGAGTGCGACGACGGCAACACCGCGTCGGGCGACGGCTGCTCGGCGAGCTGCGAGCTGGAGTCCATCTGTGGCGACGGGGTCACCGACTTCGGCGAGGAGTGCGACGACGGCAACGTAGACAACACCGACAACTGCTTGGACACCTGTCAGTGGGCGAGCTGCGGCGACGGCTACTTGTGGGCAGGGGTGGAGCAGTGCGATGACGGCAACCTGAGCTCGTCCGACGGCTGCATCGCCACCTGCGCCCTGGCTAGCTGTGGCGACGGCCACGTGTGGCTGGGAGTCGAGGAGTGCGACGACGGCAACA
>JAOZUO010000222.1:6830-11195 GCA_029938605.1 Deltaproteobacteria bacterium
GAGTTTCCCGAGGTCTGCGACGACGGCAACCACATCGACGGCGACGGCTGCTCGGCCAACTGCAGCTCGGACGAGACCTGCGGCAACGGCGTCACGGACGTAGTGACCGGCGAGCAGTGCGACGACGGCAACCTCACCCCGGGTGACGGCTGTAACGCCTTCTGCCTGCTGGAGGGCCCGCTCTGCAGCATCGACGAGGATCTGGGGCTGGTGCAGTCCGGCCAGACGGTCTCGCGCGTGCTGAACGTGGCCGCGGCCACCGACTCTTGGGTCACTGGCTGCGCCTCCAGCGGCCCGGAGATAGTCATCCGCTTCGAGCAGAACCGCTGGGCCGACATCGAGGTCTGGTTCAGCCAGCAAGGCGATCACGCCATCGGGCTCTACACCGCAAACCAGGTCACCGCGGTCTGCACCGCCACGGGCGGAGTCTGCATCGACCGCGACCCCAACCAACCGGGGGGTGTGACCTTCGTCAACCGGCCGCCCGGGGTCTACTATCTGATCACCGAGGGCAACGGCCCTGGCTGGGCCGGCACGGTGCAGATGGAGATCCTCTTCCAGGGCTGTCTGCCCGACTACGAGCTGGGCAGCCTGCCCGTCGGCGTCACCGACGGTGCCAACTTCAACACCAGCCTGGGCGGCTCGGTCTTCGAAGCGGGCTGCAGCGGCCAGAGCGGCGCGGAGGTGGTGGTGGGCTTCACTCTCCCCACTGACGCCAACGTGCAGCTCGACTTCACGCAGACCGGCGACCACGTCTTCGAGCTGGGCGAGGAGGGCGGCTCCCGCTGCGACGATTACCCCGTCTCCTGCTACGATCCCGTGGGCGTCAGCTCCGGCAGCCACACCTTCGCCCGCCTGACCGCCGGCAACTACGTAATTCTCTCCGACGCCTACGACCCCGGCGACGAAGGAATGGTCGACCTCACTCTACAGATCCTACCGCCCACTCCCTGATCCATGTCTCAAAAATCTGGCTCCTCGTAATCAATGATTCTAAAGCATTTAGGTTCGTATAGGACAGCTCAAGACATCAATGATTACGGTTTTATGAGGACATCAGCGATGTATTTCGTAAATATGCGCCCTGCGTTTTTATGGCTCGCAAACCATCCATCTTGACAGGGTTTGTCTATTTGCCTACAATAATCAAGAGGAGGTGAATTATGGCAGAGAACCCCATCGCTCTTAACCTCCGACGACTCCGCAAGGCCAAGGATTTTTCCCAGGAGCGCTTGGCTGAGAAGTCGGGGCTTTCCAGGGCAGCGTACCGAAATATCGAGACCGGCAAGTCTGAGCCGCGGGTGAGTAGCCTGCAGGCGATTGCCACCGTGCTCGAGGTTCCCATCGAACAACTTGTGGCGCCCGTGCGCGCTCTCCAGGCTGTGCGGTTCCGCTCGAACAAGCGTATGCGCAGCCGTGAGCAGATTCTCGTCGACGTTGGGCGTTGGCTCAGCGACTTCGGTGACATGGAACGGATTCTCGACGATCGCGTCGAGTACAAGCTCGACGACATTCGCACGCGGCTGAAGGTTCGCAAGAACCGTGGCGAGGTTGCCGCAGCCTTGGCGAGGGAGGCTTTCGGTCTCGACACCGAGGAGCCAGTGCGCGACATCTGCGGGCTGCTCGAGTCCAGCGGCGTCAAGGTCGGCTCGAGATCGGTCGCTTCCCATGACTTCTTCGGGCTGTCGGCGGCTGCCAAAGACGGTGGCCCTGCAGTGGTCGTCAATACCTGGGACCGCATTTCAGTCGAGCGCTTGATCTTCACCGCCGCCCACGAGCTCGGTCACTTGATTCTTCACCTGTCGGACTACGACGTCGCCCACACCAACGAGGAGAAGGAGCACGAGTCGGAGGCCAACGCCTTCGCCGCCGCTTTTCTCATGCCCGACGAGTCGTTCCAGAAGGAGTGGGATGAGACCTACGGCCTTGCGCTCGTCGATCGCGTCCTGAAAGTGAAGCGCATCTTCCGGGTGAGCTATCGCACCGTGCTCCACCGCCTCGCCTCTCGTTATCGTGGCCCGGGGAACATCTGGGCCCGCTTTCAGATGGACTACAAGCGCCGGCACGGTCGGACCCTTCTTCGTGACGACGAGCCGGATGCGTTGGCTCAGGATGCATTCCGAGCAAGCTTTCCCGAGAACAGCTCGGCGGGCGAGCCCGACCACCTCTCCCCGGTAGACTTTACCCAGGACCGCCTTTCCAAGCTCGTGCGCCAGGCCGTCGAGCAGGAGAAGATCAGCTTGGGCCGAGGTGCCGAGGTCCTGGGCCTCTCTCTTCAGGACATGCGCGACTTGACCGCATCCTGGGTCGGCTGAACCGGCAAATCAGGAAAAATGGGAATCCTTACCCTCACCCTCACTCTCACCCTCACTCTCACCCTCACTCTCACCCTCACCCTCACCCTCACCCTCAACCCCTGCACCGGTGGGACGGGACAGTGGACAGGCCACGTGTTGCTTTCCAACAAGCACAACTGCTCGCGTCGGACCACCGTCCATGGGGCCTCGAAGCCGGGAACCTTGACCAAGATCCCACCGGCCACCCTCGCCCGCTTTCGCACCAGTCAAATGCTCATCGCGTGCCCAATCCTACACCAAGGCCTGCATCCAAGCCTGCACCCACGTCTGCACCCACGCCTGCACCAGATTCACCTCAAAAAAACGTCAAGAGATCTTCCCAACACCCCAACCGCAACGTTGTGAGATGACGACAAAACCACCATGTTCCGTCAAGGAATAAGAACAGCAGAGTGCCCAACTATTGACCACTCCAAGGTAAACAAATACAGACCCTCCTCCCACTGTAATACTCCCCGCATTTGTTACCTTAGGCACTTTCACCATCCCAATCAGACTCCGCCGCACATTCCCCTACATCCACCCACTGAATTTCACAAAAGTCACCCATTTTCATGCTTGCTAAACTCCCCCAATTCAGTCTACGCTTTTCCAAAATAGATCAAGTAGCGTCGCGCAACCATTGCCCTCGTGTCGGTCAGCACATACTGCCCACAGGTTGCATGAGACAAAGACGCGTAGCGACCGGGAGGACCGCTGATGCAAGCTGCATTGAGAACGGCAAGGCACGCCCTCGCCCACATTAGGCCAGGCCATACGGAGCCCCACCCAAGCGTCCGTCCGAGCGCCCGCCCGAGCGCCAACTTGCCCGCTCGCCCGAGCACCAGCTCGCCCGTCCGGCTATCCGGCCACCGCAAGCGCCACAACAGCACTCTCCAGTATCCAAGGAGTAAGATGATGACCGGTCCAGTCCGCAAGCTCGATAACTACCCTCGACCCTCTTTCACCATCTGGTACTGCGCGCTGCTAATCACATACGCAGCCGCTGTCGCAGCCTGCAACGGCGGCGGCTCCGGCGACGACAACACCAACAACACCAACGACGCAGGGATCACCTCCGACGCCGAGGTCGACGCAGGCCCCTGGACCTACGACTGCCCCACAGACCAGCCCGCCGACCACGTCTGCATTCGCGGCCAGGTGCGAGATTTCGTCACCAACGAGCCGGTCACCGTTCCCGAAGGCGCCCTTATGACGATGTTCGCCGCGCGGAACAAAGACGACTTCCCCAACGAGTTTGAGGCCGAAGTCGACATCCAGCCGGACGGCCGCTTCATTTTCCCATCCGTCGAGCAGTATCTGGTTCAGGAGTTCAATCCAGACACTCATCCCGAGCTGGCTGCTGCTCGACACTACTTGTTTAACCTGAGGCTGGGCGGCGAGATCGCAAGCTATCGTATCGCAGACAACCAATACGGCTTGGACTACTACGACTTCGAGATTACCTACTACATCCTCAGCGATGCGACTCTCTCTGCCTGGGAGGAAAACTGGCTCTGGAAGGCTGGCGAAGCACCGGACGAGTGGATCCTCGATGTGGAAAACAGCTTTAAGACTGTGATTGGTCTATGCTATGGCGAAGCCCTCGTTCCACTTCCACTTGTCCCGCAGCCATACTACTGTTTCCTTGCTCGGCCCGGGGAGCAGCAGAGCATTAACAAAGCGAATATGCAGATGGATCTCGATCGCCTGCATTTCACAAATTACGGACCGGATGACTGTACCGGCCTGGGCGTAGCGTACGTACCTAATGAACTCTTGGGTGACGAGCGTCTCTATATGCAATTCGACCTTTACGGCATGAGCAGACCGGCACTCGGAAAGGTGGGGCCGGCAAACGTAGACCACAGCGGACAGCTCGTTGTTGTCCACGGAGCCGTGATCGAGACTCCATATGAATAGTATGCACCAGGAACCGTGAAGCGTTGAGAGGAGGACTTAGTATGCGAAATCAGGCTATGTCCGAATCTCTCACCACGTGAAAGGCGCTGAAAGCACGCGTTGTTAG
>JAOZUO010000223.1 GCA_029938605.1 Deltaproteobacteria bacterium
CCTAAGGCCCCACTCCTATTTGTCTTGGGGACGACGCTACTTTCTGAGCCAGGCTTCGTAGGCGGCGAAGGTGTGGGGGCGTCCGAGGAAGTCTCGGACCATGTCCGCGGCGTCCCGGGAGCCGCCGGGCTCCAGGACCTTCATGCGGAAGTCCATGGCGGTCTTGGGGTTCATGAGCCCCTCGGTGGCGAAGCGGGTGAACATGTCCTTGGCCAGCACCAGGGACCACATGTACGTGTAGTACATGGAGCTGTAGCCCTGGAGGTGGCCGAAGTTGCAGTAGGGGTGGGTGCCCTTCTCGTAGGGGAAGGGGCTGTACTTCTTCTGCACGGCCTGTAGCTGCTTGAGCAGGTCCATCTTTCGGGGATCCTGGTTGTGATAGCTAAACGAAAGGGCGGCATAGTGCATCTGCCGCATGACGTGGGCGCCCTTGCCGAACTCGTCGGCCTTGCGCATCCTCGCTACGAGCTTGGCGGGGATGACCTTGCCGGTCTTGTGGTGCTTGGCGAACCGCGCCAGGATTTTGGGATCCCAGGTCCACTCCTCCAGGATCTGTGACGGCGCCTCCACGAAGTCCCACTCGCAGGTGATGCCCGACTGGGGCACCCAGTCGTGTCGGCCGGCCAGGAGCTTGTGCATCAGGTGGCCGAACTCGTGGAAGAAGGTGGTCACCTGCTTGTGCTCCGTGAGGGCGGGGGCACCGCCGGTCTTGGAGGGGTCGGGGAAGTTCGTCACCAGGGAGGCCGATGGGAGCTGGACGCCGTTAATGCCCGTGTAGATGGGGAACTCTGCCGCGTGGCCGTATTTGCCCTTGCGCGGGTGCAGATCCAGGTAGAACCGCGCGATGAGCGCGCCCCGGTCAAAGACGTCGTAGGTCTCTACGCTCTTGTGCCAGACCTTGGCCGCGACCACGCGCTTGAACTTCACCTGCCAGAGCTGCTGGGCGATGTCCATGAGCCCCTTTTTCACCTTGCGAAAGTCGAAGTAGGCGCGTACCTCGGCGGGCTTGACGCCGAATCGTTCGGCCTGGATCTTCTTGACGTAGTAGAAGCGGTCCCAGGCGCCGACGATGGTCGCCTTGGGATCGTCCTTTTTCTTGCGCGCCAAGATATCCTTGAGGTCGGCCTGCATTTTGGGCCGGGCCAGCTTGGTCACCCGGTCGATGAAGCTCGCGATGACCTTTTTGTTCTTCACCATCTTGTCTTCGGCGTTGTAGTCCGCCCAGTCCTTGTATCCCAGCAGGGTGGCGTAGGTGTGTCGCGCCACGAGCAACTGCTTGAGGATGGTCGCGTTCTTGGGGTAGCCCCGGCTGAGATACTTGTGGTACAGGGCCCGGCGCACCTTCTCGCTCTTGGCGTAGGACTCCAGGGGGAAGAAGTCGGGGTAGGCGGTTGTGATCTTGATCTTGCCGCCGGCGGTTTTTTTCTGGGCTCGCGCCTTGATGTAGTCCGCGGGCAGTCCCTCCAGCTCCTTCTCGGTGACCAGGATGAACCGCTTGTCCTCCCGGATGGTGCGCTGAAAGGTCTGTCCGAGCTTCACCCGGAGCGCGTCCAGCGCAGCCAGCTTCTTGCGGGTGGGGGCGTCCTTGTCCACGCCGGCCCGACGATAGTCCCGTAGGGTCAGCCGCACGAACCGCTGGGCCCGCGGGTCCAACCCCTTGGTGTCCACGCCTTTGATGGCTTCGTAGACCTGGCGGTTGAGCTTGAGCTTGGCGAGGAACTTCTTGGTCTCCTGCTCGCACTTCTCCGCAGCGGTACGCACAACCTTGACCGGGTTGGTGTTGGCCACCAGTGAGGCCTTGGGCCCGATGCGATCCATCTGGATGAGGATGGCGTTGTAGACCTTCAGCGTGTTGGCCAGGGTGCGTTTCCCCTTCACCGCCTGTAGCTTGGTGGTGAGCTTCTCGGCCTGGGCCAGGTGGGTCTTGCAGCCCTGGGCAACGGCCTGGACGGTGGTCCACACGTCCGGTTCCGTAATGACGCCCTTGGCCGGTGGTCGCGGCCCGGGTCGGGCAGGGACTTTGACGGTTCCGGGACCCTTTGCGCCCATGGGGTTTTGGGCTTCCATGGTCGCGGGTCCCATGGCCTCGGAGGCCGCCCCCTTGTCCGACGCGCCCGGGGCGGGCTTCGGCTTGCACGCCACCAGCGTCAGCGCCAGTGTGCTCACCATGAAATAAACAGAAACTCGATGGATTTGCATATCTTTTGCCTCCAGATTTGACGCAAATCTACCGGTTGGCGGCCAAATGAACAAGGGAATGCCGGAGGGTTGAGACGGTGGTGTCCCGATGGGATACAATTAGGGTTTTCATGGACTCCGAGGCCACCACCATTCATGAGACGAGGACGAGGAAAAGTGAGGAGTTGACTGTGCGATACGCCCTGAATTTGCTGATGGTGGGCTTGGTGCTGACGGCGGGGTTTGTGGGGGAGCACATGAGCATCGGCGTCGACAGCTTGGGCCACGCGCACATCGTCTACTTCGAAGGGAACGACTACGATCTGAAGTACGCCCGGTTCGATGGCGCCACCTGGGTGCTCGAAGTAGTGGACAGTGCGGGGACCACTGGATACGAGGCGGACCTGGCCTTGGACGCGAACAATCTCCCCCACATCAGCTATCGCTCCAACAGCGGGCAGGGCGTCCGATATGCACACCATGATGGCACGGCCTGGGTGCTGGAGGTGGTGGACCCCGAGTCCATGGCGAGCCGCTACTCCTCCATCGCCGTCGACAGCCTCGGTTGGCCGCACATCAGCTACGCCACCGACATGGGAGGGCATCTACGATACGCACAGTGGGATGGAACCGCCTGGACCATAGAGACCGTGGACAACAGCGGCGACGTGGAGCACGAGTCCTCCATCGCCTTAGACGCCCTCGATCAGCCCCACATCAGCTACCACGACCGGACCAACTACGATCTGAAATACGCCTACTGGAACGGCACGGACTGGCATCTGCAGACGGTGGCGACCACGGGCGACATGGGCTACTACAACGCCCTGGTTCTGGATGCCACCGGCCATACCCATCATCAGCTTCTACGACTATACCAACTACAACCTGATGGCGACACGACTGAGCTGCCCGTAAGCGAGAGTCACCATCTAGAATACGCCGGCCGCCTTGAGCAGCTCATCGATGTCCACGGGGTTGTCCGGGTAGAGCTCGTTCCATACCAGCGAAAAGGACTGTGCGTGGAGGCGAGGTTGGCCGATGGCGGTGGTGAGCACAGTCAGAAACAGGGTCTTGAAGGACGCCGCGTTGAAGAGCTCTGTAGCGGCGAGCCGAGCGATGTCCTCGGCGTCCTTGGCGACGTACCGGAACAGCTTCATGACGGCGAGGTCTTCTGGACTCGGAGTGAACACGCTGATATGGGCGGTTGAGAAGTCCTCGCTGCGTTCGACGCGGTCCTCCCAGTCTTCGGGAAGATAGGTTTCGAAGCCCGCGCTGGCGGTGTTCAGGTCGATGGTTGCCGCCACTTCTGGATGGCTCGCAAGCGCTGTCAGGAGCGTTTGTAGAGATTCGGTGGGGAGCGCATCCAGATCCCTGGTCGTCACGCCATCGGGGGAGTGAACCAGCACGGCGGCGCCGCCCACCAACAGCAGCTCCACAGGGTCGTCGACCAGCCCATCGAGCTGGGCCATGACCACACGCAACCCGTCTCTCGTGATCAGGCGCGGCATGGTCACAGGTGCCTGGAAAAGCTGCTCATCTCGAAGGAACCGAACACGAGGTGGGTTTGCATTGGCTGGGGTGTGCTGGTCACGATCCGTTCCGCTGTCATGAAGCGGGAAGCAAAGAAAAATGCCCGCCCCACTTCCCGTTTACGGGTGTGGAATCGGGCGCACGCCCGCAAGGTCTCCGATGAGGTCAGGTCCGCCGCGACTTCAGCCGCCGCCGCGAGGAGCTGATGATGAATCGGCAACTGCTCTCCGAGGTCGTAGGTGGATTCGGATACAAAGTGGTGCAATTGTGCCGGCAGCAGCTCGAAGGCTCTCGGCTCACCGGCGGCCGACTGCTCCACCAGGTTGATGAGCTCCGCGGTCTCTGCGTCGTCCTTGGGGTCCTCCAACAGGGTGAGAGGGCTTACGCCGAGCGTTTTGGCCAGGGCCTGAAATCCCCGTCCCAAGGGCCGATAGCCGTCGCCGAGAAGCCGGTAAACCCCCTGCCGGCTCATTCCGCACGCCCTCGCCAGGCCGGACATGTCCAGCCCTTGCGCATCCATCAACCTTCGGACCATCACCGTGTTGACCACGACCGACATGTACCACTCCGTGTCTATCTCCCTAAGTATGTTTGAGTTTGTTGCTGTGTCAAGTGTTGGTTGATATGTAATGTAATCGTTGGTTTTGGGGTTCGGCGGGAGGGGGCCTTAGGAGGAGCCCAGGGCCAGGGTGACGCGGTGGTACATGCAGGCGGTGTCCTGGACGCTGACGCCGCCGTGGCTGTCGTAGCCCCAGGTCGCGTCTTTTTTGTTGTACACCAGGGAGCAGCCGTTGCTCGGCACGGCCGCCTGCAAGGGTGGATCCGTGGGGTTCGTGGGTACCTCGCGGATGGCGTCCAGGGTCTTGACGAGGTCCGCATAGGGAACGTTGGGCTCGGGGGTCAGGGTGATGGCGTGGCGATCGTCGGGGGTGGGGAAGCGGAAGTTTTTGTACTTGGAGGCGTAGAGCCGCCACAGGTGGAGCTGGAGCTCCTTGAGGACCTTGGGGGTGAGCTTGCCGTCCTCACGCTTGAAGCAGAGCTTCCGGTCCCGGGTCGCGCCGGCGGGGCACTCTGAACCCTTGGCGGACTTGAGGTAGTAGCCCTGGTTGGTCAGGACCAAGGTCAAATCCAGCCTCTCCTTGGGCGCGGCATTTTCTCCCGGATTGCGGGTTAGGTTGGGGGTCTCCACCAGGATCACTCCGACCTTCACGAACTGCGCCGCCAGGAGCAAAAAGGGGATGAGCAGGCAGATCAGGTTCATGATCGGCAGGAGGTTCAACTCTCCCGCGTCGAATTCTTCGCGTAGCTTGTTTGTTGTCATGGGACACCTCCTCAATGGTGGCGGTTTGCCTGTGTGCAGGCCTTTGCGATATCCGGTCAGACACCCGTCAGAGGGCTTGGTTCGCGATTTTTTGCGGGCAGGCCAAGGAAAGGGAGACAGATGCGGCTCAGGCAGTGGCGTCTTTCAGGAGCAGGTCCCGGGCGCGGTCCAGGATGGTGTGGCGCTGGCGGAGCTGGTCGGCCAGGGTCTTACCGATGTGCTGATAGCGGGTCGCCTCCAGCTCGGCGGCCAGGGCGAGGTGGGCCTCTTGTACCTGGATCCGGGTGGCGCCGTCGTCGAGGTGGAGCAGCTCGTGGGCTCGGGGGACATCCAGGGCATCGAGGTGGAGCTGTTGCCCGAGCAGGAGCTGGGTCACGTTGTCGGAGGAAACTCCCGCCAGCTCGGCCAGCTCCCGCAAGGCGTCGGCCTCCTCGCGGACGATGACGCCATCGGCGCCGGCCACGGCGGTGGCGACCACCAGCAGGGAGGTCCCGGGATCCGGGATGGCCGCCGCCTTGGCTGCCTGTAGGTACCGTTTGGCTCCGTCGCGCAGCGCCTTGCGGGAGCTCAGGTTGGCCGAGGCGAGGACCACGTCCCGCTCCCAGGCCGACAGGTTCATGCCATCGCAGGTGGTCCTGAGCTTGCGGATCTCCCGGCGGTCGCAGTGGCCGTCGGCGCGCATCACCCACACCAGGAGCAGCAGCAGGTTGTGGAAGTAGGCCTCCATGGGATCTTGCTTGTCGGTCTCGGCCACCCGGGCGAGCATCATCTGGAAGGCTCGGTGCATGCGCCACTGCAGCACGGTGCTCCAACCGCAGGCGGCCATGGCCCACGGATTCACCGTGATGATCGAGTACACCGCGCCCCCGAGGGACACGTATAAGGCCAGCCTCGGAGCGCTCACCGAGTGGCGCGCAGTGGTCACCATCAGCACCAGGTTGGCCACCGCCTGGACCACCAGGCCCCCGGCGAACACCTTCCAGACGGTGGGTCCCGAGATGGATCCGTTGGGGGTCTGGACAAACAGGATGACGGAGCCCACGACGATCTGCACTGCGGCCGTGCAGGCCAGCAGCAGGGCCGCGAGACCCACCTGGGTTCCATCCAGGAGCTGCCCGCGATTGGGGTGGTGCCGCAGGAGATCCTCGGCCGAGAGGTCCTTGTCAGCCCCGGCCCCGGACCCGGCTCCAGACCCGGAGCCGGCCCCCTCCTCGGCTCCGAACCCGGATTCCGTCTTCGCCGTCCCCTCGTCGGACTCGTACATGTCTTCACCGAAGATCTTCTCCATTCTCCGCCATCGCGCGAAGAGAAAGAAGGGGATGAAGAGCAGGACCGCCGCGCTAGCCCCCGCCAGCCAGGTGTACACCACGGAGGAGGGCTGTTCGGGCTCGGGAGGGGTACGCACCCTGAGGGTGATGTCCCAGTTGCGGCGACTCATTTCGTCGGCCCAGTCTGCGTCCCAGGAATCGTGCGGGTTGGGGTGTACGTCCACCAACAGCACCGTGTCCGCGTACGCGGCGTTGGGATCTGGGCTGAAGATATGGCTGCCCCAAAGGAAGAAGAGAGACAGGAAGAGGCCGACGCCGCAGGCGAGGGTCTGCATGCCGTAGGCCGCCCAGAAACCCCGCTTCAGCGGGATGATGTCCGGTGGGGTCAAGGGCTGTAAAGCTTCGCCCGCCAGGTCGCCGGAGGCGGCGCTGCGATGGGGCCGCATCACCGCCATCGAACGGATCCGAGGGGGCCTGAAGGGAGCTTGCCAGATGGTCATATGACTTTGCCGGTGTGTGGGTACTAGGGCGGCTACCGCTACCGCTACCGCTACCGCTTCCGTCGCCGCTTCCGCCGCCGCCGCTTGGGCTGCTTCTTCACGAGCTGTCGCGGGATGGCCGGCATCAGGGTGATCTCGATGCGGCGGTTCATCTTGCGGCCCCAGGCGTGTTTGTTGCTTGCCACGGCCTGGAACTCGGCGAAGCCGGCGATGGATAGCATCTCGCCGGGCACTCCATTCTCCAGGAGATACTTCGTCACTGCCGAGGATCGCGCCACGGACAGCTCCCAGTTGTCCTCGAACTTCTTGGACTTGATGGGTTTGGAGTCCGTGTGTCCGGCCACCTGGAAGTGGTTGCCCTCGATGCCCATGAGCACCTTGGCGATACGCTTGAGAGTGCGCTTGCCGTAGTTGAGCAGCTTGGCCGAGCCGGACATGAACAGCACCTTGGACCGCATCTTGAGCACCATGCGGCCGTGGGAGACCCTCAGGGAGATCTGACCATCATTGATGAGCTTCTTGAAGGTGCCCTCCAACTTTGTGAGCAGCTTGGCCCGCCTGTCCGCCGCGACGCGGGCCTTGGTGAGGGCCTTGATCTCCTTCTCCGACGCCTTGATCTTGGCGCCGAAGTTCTTTTTGATGATCTTGGCCTCATCCCGGGCCTTCTTGGCGGTCTTCTCCGCCGCCTTGATCCGGGCCTTGGCCTTGTCCGCGGAGGACTGCAGCTCGATGAGCTGGTTCTTGGCCTTCTTGGCCTCGTCCTTCGCCACATCCAGCTTCTTTGCCAGTTTCTTGGTCTTGGTGACCTCGGCCGCGTGCTTTTTCTTGTCCACCCCGCACCCGACGTTCCCCAGCACCAGCGCTGGACCTACCAGCATCATTGTGAACCGCGCCACAGAGATTGTGCTTCTCATCGTCTCGTGCTCCCTCGTTTGGGTTTTCTCCGGCCTATGGTTCCAGTCCATTCATTTGTATCCGGCCGCGAGGTAAACACGGTACCATGGCCGTTGGGCGATGTGAATGTCGTAGAGGTCGCGTCCCAGGGCGATCGGGTTCTAGGCATTGGGAGCGAGTTGAGGATTTGGTTGGGCGCCTTTTTGGGGTGCGGCTTGTGGGCCGTGTGGCGGGTCGGCGAAATAGACTGCTTTGAAGGTTCAAGGGCGGACAGATGAGAAACTTATGGACATTGGCTGTCGCAGCAATCTTGGTGCTGACTACGGGGTGCATTGTCGAGCTCTCTGTCGTGGATGGACCGGATTCGGCCACTCCGGAAGATGCTGCAGGCGGCGCAGATGCAGCGCCTCAGATCGATGCAGCGCCCGAACTTTGTGGGAACGGGGTCATCGATGACGACGAAACCTGTGATGGAACCGACCTGGACCAAAATGACTGCACCACCATCGGCTTGGGATTCCTGAGCGGCCGGGTGGTCTGCAACACTGCCTGCGACGGATGGGACACCACGGACTGCGTCGGGGGCCCTGAACTAAACTGGATCACCATTGACGGGGGCACGTTCGACATGGGGAGCACCGAAGGCACTTCGTACGAAGTGCCCGTTCACGCCGTGTCGATACGCACTTTTCAACTCACCAAGACCGAAGTCACTGTGATCCAATATCAGGCCTGCATGGACGACGGGGTTTGCACTGATCCCGATCTGGCCGCAGTGTGCCACTGGAACGACGCAGGCTACGATGATCATCCTGTGGATTGCGTGAATTGGAGCCAAGCCCGGGCCTTTTGTCAGTGGTCCCTGGGCCGGCTGGCGAGCGAGGCGGAATGGGAGTTTGCCGCCCGATCACGCGGTCTCAATATCAAGTATCCATGGGGGGATGAGCCGGCAACTTGTGACTTCGCAGTCATGCTTGACGGCGCATACGGATGTGGTTTGGGCCACACCGACGTGGTCTGCAGCAGAGTAGCAGGCAACACGAACCAGGGCCTGTGTGATATGACCGGAAACGTTGTTGAGTGGGTCGAAGACAATTGGCATGGTGACTATCAGGGCGCGCCCACGGACGAGATTGCCTGGATCTCCTGGCCGGCTAGTACTACCCGCGTCACTCGCAGTAGCGCATTTGACTGGTCTCAGGACCTGAGCCACGTCACATTCCGCTCACCTGGCGAAGAGGCTTTCATCGCTCCGGGGGTTGGGTTTCGCTGTGCCAGGAATGTGGACTGACCTCGCCGGCCGCGGTGATCGCGCGGATGGATCGGCATCGGAAATTTCCTTGTCCCGCCCGAATCTTGCGGACAGAATTAGTGTCAGGGCAGGGTGAAGGAGCTGGAAAGCGATCATGGAGCCACCCGCGCATTTCGTCAGGGGTCGGGCCACCACTCCCGTCGTACACGGCAAACACATCGTCTGGGCCGAGAACGTGAAGCTGAACCGTCGTCTCAATGGAGGCGTGCTGCTCTATGTCACCACTACCTCGGGCGTGATCGTGGAGAGGGTGCCGCTGTCATCGGGGGGCATTGGCCAAGGCGGTGGCCGTGGCGAGAAACGGCGACGTTTACGTCGTTGGGAGGACAGGTAGCCAATCCTCGCCGAAAGGCTTCGTCGCCGTGCGACGCCGGCGCGTCTGGAAGGTTCATCGGCGTCGTACGATCGTCCGCGCCGTGGTGGCCCACAAACGCGGCGTCTTGGCGCTCGATGGCCGCGGGGTGGTCCAATGCACTCGGCGTTGTCGTTCCGGCCCAAGTGCGCCGGAGGTGTTGACAACATTTGTAGACACCCACGGGGGGCTCAGGGTGGTGGCGCGAAGCGGTGCGCTGTACTCAATCCGGCGGCGAAGGCTACGTCGCACCCTGGCCAAGTCATCGGTGAATTACCCCCTCACTCACCCGGGTGGTGACTGGAAAGCACGGCCGGTTTGCTCTGTTCGGCCCGGTCATCGCCGGTTCGGAATATCACCCCTACTGCGTGGGAAGCGTTGTCGCGCGGCTTACCCGGGCCGGCTGGACGGCCGTGCACTGTGTCGAAGGCCGGAGGCGGGGCCGGCGCCTGGACTGTCTGAGCGATGACCGTCGCCCTCCGGTGGTCGTGGATGTCGCCATGGCAGGTCGCACGATCTACGCCCGCCGCCGGGCCCGCAAGGCGGGATAGCTCCCGGGTTTTCGGCCCATACATCGCTGGAAAAAGCCGTAGCGCTGTTTGGGGATCACTGCACGTCACATACGGAGGTCTTATCGCCTGGGGTGGTCAGGGAAAAAAGCGGCAAGGACCCCTGTACTTCGTTTTGAAGTAAGGGGGTTGTTGCCGGAATATCGGGCGAAGTGGCAAACCTCAGGGGACTTGGCGGTGCCAAGTGCCGACAAGATTGCCGTTTTGCTCCCTAAAGCGGCAAGGATCCCAGTACTTCGTTTTCAAGTATAGCGGTCCTTGCCGGGGCAATGCGTTTCTACGGGACTTGGCCGGGGTTGGCGAGCGTCGAAGGCCGGCCCGTACCTCAGGCGACGGCGCAAACGCTCTGCGCGTGCCCATTTTCTCCATAAAAAAAGAAATTCCGGACGCCCCGACGTTAGCGGTCACTCATACCGTCAGCGGCATGCACCGAGCCCGCGATCAACTGCTTGTCAGTTCCGATAGGGAGTAAGGATGAATGGGACGCCAAAGACGCTCTTCACAGCAGCGAGGCAGCATATCGTCGTCCAATCAGGTGCACTGGGATCCGGAGGGTATGGGGGCGTGACGTCGGCGTTGGGTGGGGCTTCCTAGTCGTTTCGCACCATGGGTTCTGGCAGTTTGTCGAGCCAGCCCACGCTGTAGGCCGTGGCGGGGGTTACCTCCAGCATCGTGGGGTCGCCGGACGGATGCGCCATGATCGAGTGATCTTTCTGGTCGGCGTTAAAAACCTTGGGGTCTGAATAATCCCATGCCCGTTGGACCATTTCGTCCTTCATTTTCTCGCCTTCGTCATCGCTTACGCCTTCGAGATAGAGATCGCGGGCGCCGAATAGATGCAGGATTTCGTGCGCCATGGTGATGGCCGTCTCGGTCTCTGGGCAAACGCAGAACTCGGCGGGATCGGGGGTGTCTTCCATGCGACTTGTCGGCAGGGCGCAGGCCCGGTAGTAGCCTCCGGATGTGAGAACGATCACGAAGAAGTTTTTGTTGGCCGCCATGTCCTCGACGGGAAGCTCCGCGAGCTTTGCCCCGAGTTCCTGGGTGAAGCCGTCTTTTAGCTATTACGTTCGACGGTCTTGGGCCGGCGGAGAACCAGGTGCAGTCGTTTGCTGAGCACATTTTCGGTTTTCGTAGAGGCTGTGAAAACTGTGGTCAACTGTTCCTGGCGGTTGTCCACCGGACTGACAGTTTTCATCAGCCTTCCCCCGGCTCG
>JAOZUO010000339.1:0-1006 GCA_029938605.1 Deltaproteobacteria bacterium
GGCGGCGGTGTTCATCGGCGTGCCTTCGACCTCGGTGATCGGCGCTTCTTTTTTCCTGTCCGGCCGCTGGCTTGCTGATCATCTTCGACCTGCGTTTCACCGGCGACCGGGCGGTCCAGTATCCACTGCTCGACCTCCGAGGACAGCCACCCGACCGAACCTTTTCCCATCTGTCGCGCCTTGGGAAATTCCCCTTCCGTCACCCAGCGCCATAGGGTTGACCGGCTGGTGCCGACCACTTGGCAAACTTCTGCGTTCCTGAGCATCCTGACCTGAATTTGATCTGACATTTTCAACCTCCTGCTTTGAAACTCCAACGGGGCTCGTGGCCTACTTCTATATTTTACAAGATGCGATCCTGTCTCAGCACGTAGGCGTTGGTGCCATACGGGATCAAGCGATCTCACTAAGAAGTAACTTGTTTCTTGCTGGAGAAAACGATCTTGAAAAATGTGTCAAAAAGTGCGTAATTATTGGGGAAAGATGCGTTCGTGCTTGACATTGAAAAGTGGTGCCTGGCCATTTGGCCAGCGCTGCGGTGTCGCTGTGGTGTCGCTGTGGTGCTGGTGTCCGCGCCGTCCGAGAGGCCGTGGCCGTCCGGTAGCACGTGATATTGTCAAGTACCCCCGACACGGCGGGATGACAGCAGCGGGAGGTCGGTAGTGCCCGACAGCAGGTGGAATAACGTACGAGGTGACCACGTCCTTGAGGCGCTGCGCCTGTACGACCTGGATCCTTCGGCGCCCCGCGCGCGGAGCACCTTCCTCCTCTATGATGGGAAGCGGTATCCCGCGAAGCACATCCGGGGGATGGCCTTCGAGCTGGCTAACGGTGAGGCCATCTCCAAGCAGGCGTACAGCGGGGGTGGGGAGACTGCCCGCTTCCTGCGGAACCTTGGGTACGATGTGGAGCACGCTCCGAGCTCGCGCGGTACGGTGAGTGCCACTGGGGGGACCACTATCCGCCGGACAAAAAAGGTCCGGCAGTCGGAGCGCGGATGCCGGAA
>JAOZUO010000339.1:1016-2182 GCA_029938605.1 Deltaproteobacteria bacterium
GCTCTTCAGCTACTTCTCCTAAATCACCTGGGGAGCGTGATCACCGAGAAGAAGTTTGACTGGATGAGGACCCCGGGTGCAGTTCTGCCCGCTGAGTACATCCCTATAGTGGAGGCGCTCCGAGAACTGTCACCGAAGCAGGACTTCTTCAAGCGGAACCTCACCCTCTTGTGCGACTTCGTGCTCGTGGACCTGAAGATCATCATCGAGTACGACGAGCGCCAACATTTCACGGCGCCGCGAGCCGCTGCCTTGGAGCAGTATCCTGATCACGTCACGGTCGGGTTTTCCAAAGAGGATTGGATCTCTGCCTGTCGGCAGATCGGAGCACGGGATAACGATCCCCCACACCGGGATGCTGGCCGGGCGATGTACGACACTGTCCGTGACGTTGAAGCCCAACGCAATGGCTACCGGCTCGTCAGGATCAAACACGGGGACGTCGACTGGGAGGCGGACGGCTCCCGGTCACATCTTCAGAAGATAGTCGGCGTTCCACAGGTTGGCGCGTCCCGGACGAAGGGAGCGTCATCCAGCGGCGCGTGGTTTGATTTCAGGCCGATGGAGCTCTCCTTCCAGCGGGTGCGACTCGCCTACATGAAGTGGCTGTATTTCTTTTCCCCACCAAACGCCGATGAGTTCCCCACCGAGCTGGTAAATGGGGGAGGTCGGAAAGATGGGTACGCAGTATTCTTCTCCTACCTCGGGAGGAGCTTCACCTTGTCGCCCTGTGGGCAGGGGTCCGTCTACTCCGGCGGCGGGCGCGGGTCGATGAAGCTGCCCCCCCACTGCTACAAGGGGCCCGTTGAGCTTGAGCGTGAGACCGGGGAGATCCGGAAGGTGCTTACACGGTCGGTCCACAGCCTTCGAGGTGCGGTTCGGCGCGCTCTGGGCGCTGGCGACGGAGCCGGTGCCTGGCGGCTGCTGTTGGATTACCACTGGCTGAAGTACGGGTTGCACGAGTACGCCTTCGACGTGACGTTCAAACTGGATCGTGAACACGAGCCGTTACCCACGAAAAAACTGCGTGACCGGTTCACCGTAGCCATGCAGCACGGAGTCGATCTTGGTGAGCGTCTTGAGGGTGTACCGTTGGACAAGGTCTTCCTGAAATTCCTGAGCTACCAGACGGCATGGGCCAAGTATGCCATCTGTGCCATGGATTG
>JAOZUO010000339.1:2192-3111 GCA_029938605.1 Deltaproteobacteria bacterium
GGCGCGGCGGGTTCGTGCCGTTCGTAGACGTGGTCAAGGCGCGCCATGCTTTTGCGGCGGAGCCCGGTAACAGTGCTCTCCTCGATGGTACCCGGAGCGGCGCAATCCAGTTTGCGCTGGGGTCGTTGACGCCGGTGGTGGAGGTAGCCATCAACTACGAGGAGGACATCGCTGGTGAGGTGGAGTTGTTCCAAGACTTCCAAGATCAAATGGACATGATCAGAGATCTTATTGGCTCAGCCCAGAGCCGCTTGAACGATATAGTAGCCGAAGAGGACCTGCAGATTCCGACGTACACCTACTTGCCATGATGAGAGCCTTCCATGAACACCCTGTCCAAAATGCGTTTGAACAGGTGCGTGCGCTGCTCTTCTCGGAGTGGGACACAGACCGGCGGTGGTCAGCACTCGCCGACCCAGCACTCGGGTCAGAGACCGCCGGTCACTGCGATACGCAGCATAAGGTGAGCCGCATCTCTACTGCTATCGCCTCCGGCAATCGAGCGGTCGGCCGCAGAGCTACTGGCCGCGTATCCGCGACTCCGTTCTGTATTTGATGAAACCCTAGCGTTGTAGAATTCATCGCCGCCGACAGGTTAGAGATTCAATGCGCAGAAATCTCAACGACTCCACTCCATATTCTCCGCGAGGGGATCCACGAACGTCACGGTACACATCAGCCGAGCTCACATGCTGGGTACTCGAACGCAAGCATCCGGTGGACGACGCTCCGACGTTAATGAATGTTTGGTCCGTCCTGGTAATGTGCGACGACGTTCATGCAACCGAAGGCGGGCCTGTCGATTATCCCTACGACACCATATCGATACCGGGATCCGACTACCGATTGGTATGCACGCTGATTCGCATTCGTGATCAGCTAAGCCCCGCTGCATTTTCCCGTGTCCTTCTCGGGTTTT
>JAOZUO010000340.1:0-744 GCA_029938605.1 Deltaproteobacteria bacterium
CCTCAAGAGCGATTTCGCCTCCGGCACCGGCGAAGACCTCGAACGCTCCAAACTCACCCAGGTCCTCGCCACCGAAGGCGCCACCCCACGCTCCTCCGGCGAGCTCCCCTGGCGCACCAACTTCGGCTCCTCCCTCCACCTCCTACGCCACCAGCGCAACGACGAGGCGCTTGGTGAGCTCGCACGGGTTTACTGCCAAGACGCCATCAAAGTTTGGCTAGCCTACCTGGGTGCGAGTTCAATCGGTGTTGGGCTAGAAGGCAGCGTTCTTGTTGTCACATTCCGCGCTCAAGGTGAAGAGTCAGGTACTGAAAAGGCTCGTCATGTGGCAGTAGTTGGTGGTGTGCGTCCCATTCATTCCAGTCCATAGCTGGGATCAATTTCTATAAATCCGAACCATTCCTTGAATTTGGCAGCCTTACGCTCAGCCCAGTCCTTGTATACTCCTCGACCCGCCTCAATGTGTTCCAGGTGACGCTTGTGATGGTCCTTCTTGCCAGGCTCGAACGCTGTTAGATAACCGTAGTACCCGCTTCTGTCGAACAGCACCTTGACCAAATCTTTGATATCCAGATGAGGCGTTAGATCTCCCACGCGAAGATCGATTCGTTGCGGGAGTTTCTCACACTTCTCTCGGAGAACATCGAAACGTCTCCTGGACTTCAGAAAGATGGTCGCGAAGTTGCCAACCCGATACCAGATCTTAAGAAACGGCTCCGTCTGAACGGGAAACACCACCTGAAC
>JAOZUO010000340.1:754-3109 GCA_029938605.1 Deltaproteobacteria bacterium
AATGGCCTCCAACACCATATACGGTTGGTCCCGCATCCATTGGGTAGAAGATACTCTGGTGGACCCTCGACGAGACATGCGGGATTGGCACATGCCGAGCGACCGGCCAGCTTCGTGTCTTCGCATCGAACCAAACGCTTTTAAGTTGGAGGTATGCGACGTCCAGATCCTGCACGAGGGTAAGATCGATGCCATCCAGATCCACATCATGAGATAGAATCTCGATAGGCCACTTCGTCTCACCAGCATAGCGGTACAGTTCAGCTATCATGTAGTGTCTGCAAAATGCCTCTCGCCTAACGGTGTCCTTGCGGAGCGATTTCATCAGGGATTACCTCGGGATTCTACGCGTTGGCATCGATCAACTCGATACCGTGCGATGCACTGAGTCACAGATTGAGACAGACGGGATTCACCGCCAGATTGTCCCGAGTATACCTCAGGAGGGCTTTGCCTCTGTAGGAGGTGAGACCGGTGGCGATCCTTCCAGGCAGCGTTGACTATACGGACAAGGACTTCGACTCGTTGCGGGCGCGGCTTATCGCGCTGTTGCGGAGCGTGTTCCCGGATTGGAGCGACTTTGATGTTGCCTCGTTTGGGAACCTGCTGGTCGAGATGTATGCGTTCGTGGGCGACGTGATCACGTACTACCTGGACAATCAGGCGAGGGAGTCGCGGATTGGTACGGCCACCCAGCGCAAGAACGTCATCGCGCTGGCGCAGCTGCTTGGCTACCGGCTCCACGGGGCGCGGGCGGCTACGGCTGAGGTGGTGTTCTCCCTGCCTCGACCACCGGTGGCTGATGTCCCAGTGTCGGCGGGCACGGTTGTGCGCACGCGGGAGGTGACCGAGCCGGTGCGGTTTCAGCTCCTCGCTGATGTGCTGATTCCTGCGGGGCTGGATCCGCCGCTGGTCACCGGGGTCGTGGAGCACTCTGTGTTACACCCCCAGCTGTTTGACGCGCAGGGGCTGGCCGGCCTGGACCTGCCGCTGGATCACACTCCCTACTTGGACGGCTCGACCTTGGTTTCGGCGGCCAACGGTGGATACGTCGAGCGGAGCAGTCTGCTTGGGTCTGGCCCGAACGACCGTGACCTCCTGGTGTTGGTGGACCAGAACGACCGGGCGATGCTGCGGTTCGGGGACGGGGTCAGTGGGGCGCCGCCCACCGGGACCATCAATGTGTCGTACAAGACTGGCGGCGGGGCGGTGGGGAACGTCGAGGCGCATCGTCTGGTGGTCGCAGAGGGGGTGTTCGCCGATGTGCATGGTCGGCCGGTGCAGCTCTCGGTCACCAACCCGAACCCGGCGAGCGGTGGGACGAACCGCCAGAGTCTGGCGTCGGCGCGGCTGCTGGCGCCGGAGAGTCTGCGCGTGCTCAACCGCACCGTGGCGCGGGAGGACTTCGAGATCAACGCTCGGCGGCTGCCGGCGGTGGCCCGGGCCCTGATGCTCACCTCGGATGACGACCAGACCATTGAGGAGAACAGCGGGATCCTCTACGTCATCCCGCAGGGCGGCGGTCTGCCCACGCCGGCGCTCAAGAACGCGGTGCTTCTGCAGGTCACTGAGGTCTATCCGTGCACGTTGACCTTCCAGGTGCGGGTGCAGGACCCGGTGTTCAATGTCGTGCGCGTGCTGGCGCGGGTGCACCTGCAGCAGGGGCAGGAGCCATCGGCGGTCCGGGACCGGATCCGCGCCAACCTGGCGGCCATGTTCCGGGTGAGCAACTCGGACGGCACTCCCAACCCACAGGTGGACTTCGGCTTCAACGTCCGGGACGCGGATGGCAACCCCGCCGGCGAGGTGACCTGGTCCGATGTGTTCAATGTGGTTCGGGACACCCTGGGGGTTCGCAAGGTGGGCGACGGGCATGGGGATCTGAAGCTCAACGACCTGCCCGCGGACGTCAGGCTCGGGCTGCGGGAGTTCCCCGTGCTGGGCGAGGTGACCCTGATCGACGCGCAAACCGGGGGGTACCTGTGACGGCGATCCTGAACCCGGGCTTCGAGGATGCGGGCCAGCACCCTGGCGAGGCGGCGCACTGGACCTTCACGGCAGTGGTCCAGCGCCAGGCGATCGCTGGATTCGGGCCCGGGTCACTGCGGGGCTGGGAGGACTTCGAGCGTTGGCACGAGCTCGTGCGGGAGATCGACGAGGGCGCGGCGATCCTGGCGATGTTCGATCCGCAGGGAGAGGGGCGCGAGGACTTCGAGGAGGCGTGGGACAACGACGTCTTCCTCACGGAGCTCCCGACCGGCCATGTGGTCGCCTGCGAATTCCATGGCGGGGTCGTGGAGGACCTGGAGGCCGCCTGGGACAACGCGCCCTTCGCTTGGGGCTGGAGCGACGTGT